>NZ_CALIJF010000356.1 GCF_938018035.1 uncultured Campylobacter sp.
AGAAGAAGGTTTGAATTTGTGGAGATGATGCCGCAGTACGACGAACTCAAAAAAATAACCATTGAAGGCATCAATATAGGAGAAATGCTAGAAGCCATAAACGAACGCATAGAGTATCTTTACGACAGAGATCATGCTATAGGACATACCTATTTTATCTCGCTAAAAGATGATGCGGATATATCGGAGCTAGCTTCAATCTTTAAAAATAAAATTTTACCGCTACTGCAAGAATATTTTTACGACGACTGGGAAAAGATAAGATTGGTCTTGGGCGACAATAAAAAGCAAAAAGATAGCAGAACTCAGTTTATAACCAAAGAAGAGAAAAAGGCTAGTGATTTATTTGGAAGAAAAATCGACGATATAGATGATAAAGTCTTATACAAGATAAACGACGAAGCCTTTAACAAAGCTCAAAGCTATATAGAAATTTATAAGTCATCAAGCGACTAAGATGGCACGAATGAAACAGAAACAAAGGACGCTAATCGAGTTTGAGCGCTTATATCAGAATGATAAAAATATAGATAAAAACGACTTTGGCGATATAGAAAATTTTATCCTTAAAAATAGCGATGAAAATGCTACGTTTTTAAAGATAGGAAGCGGAAGCGGCGGAAAATTTATACAAGCAAGAAACTACGTAGGTGTTTTGCAAACAAAAAGCGGCCTAACGATAGAGATTTTGCCTAAAATAGCGAATAAAGTGGATAAAAATGATACCGATAAAATAGACGGATTAAAAAACGTTTTTCTAAAAATGCTAAAATCGCTTAAAGATTTTCCCTTTAAAAGCTCAAATTTAGCTGGTCTCAAAACCCAAAATTTGCCGCTTTTAGAAATTTTTATCTCGATGTTTTTACGCGAGCTTGAAATCCTTGTAAAAAAGGGAATAAAAAGCGACTATATAACGTTAGAGAATAATCTAAAATTTCTAAAAGGAAAGCTAAATATAAATGAACAGATCAAAAGAAATACTATCCACAAAGAGCGATTTTATGTAGAATACAGCGAGTTTTTAAGCGACATAAAGATAAATCAGATCATAAAAACAACGCTTAAATTTCTATACAAAAAGTCAAATTCCAGTAAAAATCAGCAAAAAATACGCGAGTTTTTATTTATATTTGATGAAGTTTCGACGTGCAGTGATTATAAAAATTTCTTTACAAACTATGTAATAAACCGCCAAGTAAAGCACTACGAGCAAACGTTTTTATGGTGTAAAATTTTCCTTTTAGGCAATTGCTTCACTCCGCATAAAGGCGACGATCTAGCTCTTGCCTTACTTTTTGATATGAACCTGCTTTTTGAAAGTTATGTCGGAAATTTTATTAAAAAAAAGCATGCAGATATTAGATTGCAACATTCAAAAAAGCACCTTGTAGAAGAGCCAAGGAGCTTTAGATTAAGACCTGATATATTTTTAGAAGGCAAATTTATAGCCGATACAAAATGGAAAGTTATCGATCAAGATGATAAGGAAAAAGAAAAGAACAATATCTCGCAAGCCGATCTGTATCAGCTATACGCTTACGGCAAAAAACACGAGTGCGATAGGCTCTATCTCATCTATCCAAAGATAGACAGCGCGGAGCAAGGGTCTATGGAATTTAAATACGACGACAAAATGCTACTTAAAATTTTATACTTTGATCTAGAAAATGACTCCAAAAATGACGAGCTTATCAAAAACTTACTAAACTAAAGCTATCTTTCTTTTTTAAGGAGATCGAAATTTTTCGCTTAAATTGACTATTGCTTAGTTGTATATTTCAAAATGCCGGAAAAGTAGTATGGTAAAACAAGAGATACAGCAGGGATTAAGCATAGAGATGACGCCGTATAGATATCAAGAAATATCTAAAATAATAAAAAAATTGCACGACA
>NZ_CALIJF010000357.1 GCF_938018035.1 uncultured Campylobacter sp.
TATGCGATCTAGATGGCAATCTTACCGATATACAGCTTAAAGATAGAGCGTTAAAGTGTATGCTTAAAAAGACCTATAAATCCATAAATATTTCAGCGGAGGAATTCCGTAATATGGAAAGAAAAATAAAGAAGCAATACGGTAAAGTAGACGATGAATTTTATAATTTTTATAGCGGGTTGGCGGAAAGATGCGGTGGAAATAATCGCCCAGATAAAGCTTGCGAATTTTTCATTGTAGATGACAATATAAATTTAGAATATTTTATGAGTTTGGGAGACAGGGCTTGCAATGGTAAACAAGCCGTAGCAAATTTCAAAGATTTTGTAAATATGTCCATGCTCAAAGGCGAAGTTGTTTACCCCTGGGAAAATAATAATAGTTTAATCTTGTCGGATGGAAATTTAAAATACAAATTATATTTTAGCGGATTAGAAAATGATAAACATGTATTTGATATGTTATTTACGGAAAAAATATTTTTAAATGAAATTAATCCTAAAATATACGACCACAAATATCCTAATGATAAAATTTTTTCTATTCCAACCGACATGCTATTTTTTGATATGTATGTAAGCCTAATAGATAAAAAATACGATAACTTTTGTAATTTATATAACTTTAAAAAGAAAGATATAAAACCGTATAAAGCGTTTTTTGAGTTAGAAGGTAGAAAATATAGTAGGTATGCTTTTTATCTAGGTATTTTTGATGAAAATTATACATATAAATACGATATAAAAGATAATTTGCTGGGTGTGGAGCAAGGATATTATTACGATGAAAAAACCAAAGAGATAAAACGAGAGCAATAAAATAGAATTTATAAAATTTGCCCGTCGTGCACGCTTAAAATTTCTTGCTTAGCGCTATTTGCCTCTTGCGCCGCGAGTGATCATCAAGGACTGCTCGTAGAAAATTAGCAGCGTTATTGAAACGCCCGTGCCGAGCGCCAGCGAGATCGAGATCGTGGCGAGGGCGTTATCGAAAAACGAGATAAGATGAGCGAGTTTATGCTCTGCGCCCGTGGCTCTGATATAAGAAAACAGCGCCAAAACCGCCTTGTAGGCGTAGATGCCGGGGATCATCGGAAGCAGCGCGGGAAAGGCGATGATCTCTGCGGGCACCTTGAGGCGCTTGGCGCAGAGCATCCCCAAAACGCCGATCAGAAACGACGCAAAAAGCGTCGCGGCAGCGATCGAAAAAATTTGGCTTTGAATCAGCAAAAACCTGCATGAATGCGCAACCGCCGCAAGCAGCGCCG
>NZ_CALIJF010000358.1 GCF_938018035.1 uncultured Campylobacter sp.
ATGTTATTGACCGGAGGGTAGTATCATGAAAGTTAAGAGTTTTAGCTTTGCGCCTCTTTTGGCGCTGTTCGTTTGTTGTTTGACAAACGCGTTTGCAGATGATAGCAGGTCGAACGTGAAGATAAATTCTGCTACCCCAATAAGCAACGAGTATCGTGACGATGGCGTGCTGGACGGAAGGAGAGGTGGTTGGACTTGGAACGGAGATCAGGGTTTGTATAATTTCACCACTATAAAAAATCGGTCTGACGAATTAAACCAAAAGCCGATAGTTAGATTCGGCGGTGCGGGCACATACGTCTTTGGAGACTACGCCGTGACCGGAAAGCCGGTGATTAGTTTAAGCTGGCCTTCTGCTCTAGGCCGTGATTACATGTGGGGAGCAAAAGGCACATACATTAAAGATGACGGCGACGGACAGTTTTATTTGAATAGTTCAAAAGCTGTTTTGAGGCTTCCTAAGGGCGTGACTAAAGACGATATAGTCTATGCGAGACTTTATTGGCAGGGAAATATATTCAGCACGACTGATTTTGACAGCGAAGCAGAATACAACAGCAAAGACGGAAAAAAATTGACCGGTTTTGCTAAGGGGTATACACGGGTGAAATTTAAAATGAAAAGCTCGAAAGGTAAAGCTAGCATAATAGAAGATGTTTATAGAGATAGATGCGAAGGAACGGCTGCTTGGAACTTTTTGGCAAAATCTCGCAAGCCCTTACGTTTGCGTTTAAAATATGGCTGCACTAAAGATATTACCGATCTAGTCAAGCAATATTTTAAAGATTATTCCGACAGCATTGAATTTACTGTAGGAAACGTAAAAACGAGTGATGGTATGGATCAAAACGGTGCAGATTTTACCAATGGAGAGTTCAACAGCGTTCGTCTTGGGCCGTACGGCGGATGGGGAATAATCGTAGTATATGATAAAACCGCCCCGTCCAGAAGGGCTTTGCTAGATAATTTACAATCTAACGATAGCGTAACGGGTCAAAAAATGACTTATACAGAGGCCGTAGAATATAAAAATAAATATTTTAAACCAAAAAACGTAACTATTTACGGCGATTATTTTGTCCTCACCCCTTGGGATAATGGATATACGCCTATAAACATTAACGCTACCATCAGTGGATTTTATACACCTAGAAGTGGGTCCGTAAATGCAAAGCTAGGGTTTTTAGGGTTTGGTGGCGAGAGAAAAATGACCTCCGACGAGTATTTTAAAGTTCAACACAAAGGAACCGCACAAATGGATTCGCTATACGGATCCGGTGTGGTTAATCAACGGTTAGCTAACGATCGCGCTAATATATACGACGGCTCTGTCGCTTTACTTATAAATGATAACGGCACCTATAAGTATAGCTATCCATACGGCACTGGTTATTTAGGTGGATTTGATCTGGACGAATTCGATATCGGTTCAAAGATGAAGAATGCGCAATCTAGTCTAAACATCTCTTTGGGTGCGGCGTATGAAGATCTCAACGGAGGTCAAGCCGATCAAAACTTCATAAGTATGATTGCTATTTCCGCCGATTTGTATGTCCCTCAAATGTGCTATCAGTATGAAGTCTATAACGCCTCTAACTGGGTTAAATTCTTTGATAATGATGGTAACCGAAGAAGCGAAGAGGATGTAAAAAAACTACATGAACCTCCTGAGCAGATCAAAAACCCGGTAGTTGCCGGCGAGAATATCTATTATAGAATGAAATTTGAAAATAGATTGAATGGCGGCGATAGCGAAGATGCAGCAGGTGCGGTAGTATCGATCAACTTTGGTCAAGCCGGCGCTACCTATACCAAAGATAGCGCTACTATAAATAACGAGCTAGTCGTAAATGATCCTATCACTACCACTACAAATACCATACCTGCGGCGGCAGCCGATGAACTAGTCTATTTACGCGATGGTCAAAAGGGTGCATATAAGACTATGAAAGATGTCATAAATGGCGGCACCCCAAATGTAACGGATCCTATCTATAA
>NZ_CALIJF010000359.1 GCF_938018035.1 uncultured Campylobacter sp.
AGCAAAGAAATTTTAAACGAGGAAGATCAGAAATTTTCAAATTTACGCTTGATAGCCAAGAAAGAAAACGGCCAGATTATCACGCTTGGCAAAGTATCGTGGCTTGAAGATGTTTTAAAGAATGCGAGTGAAGACTACTCCGCCGCCAAAGAGCTTCAAAAAAGAGGGTAGAGCTTATACGAATAAAAAATTTCAAGAGAAAGAATAGAAACAGCAGCTAAAATAGAATTTGCAAAGTATTGAAAATCAGTTGGTTTTGCGAGGAAATTTTAAAAAGGAAGAGAGGGCACAACCGCCACGTACCTCTTCCTCTAAAGTTATTATAACATTTTGTTCTGATAAGGACCTAAATTTAAAAAACTTTGTTTAAAATGCAGTCATATAGATATAGCGTGCAAAATTTAAAGAGTAGGGATTGATAATCCAAAAACAAGCGTGAGCCCAGGGCACACATCTACCAAAAAGCTCGCGCTCTGACAACTCAAGGGACTAACGCCACGAGCATTGCCAGCTAAGATTGTACCACTCCGTTCTGATAAGAAGCTGAAAAAAGACATTAGAATTTAAATGTAATTAATAAAGCGTCGAAAAGGAGGGTCATCTACCGCCACTATCCCCTTTCGATACAGGCATTATAACATTCTATTCTAATAGGAACCTAAAGAAAATAATGGTGTTTAAAAATTTGTCAGCACGGGAATTTTATGAGTCTAAAAAACTTGATAGTAGTGAGGTGCTCTGCTTTCAAAGAAATCAAGGCAGAAATTTTAAAGAGCTTGGTATAGAAAAATTTAATAGCAATTGTTAACTCAAAAAAAGTCGTAAACTCAGGTCTATATAATTAAAAGATTCGCACTAGCAGATCGAAAGGGAGGGTCTAATTGCGCCGCTGTCCCCTTTCGACATCGGTATTATAACATATTTACAAAAATTTTAAATTTTAAATTCACGCAAATTCCAAAATAGACCAAAATTTAAGCTTAGCTGTGCGTTGCCGCAATCCGCACTGCAAATATCATTAAATTTAAAACGCCGCAAAATTTCAAAATTCTATGCAAAATCACGACTGCAATTTTTTAAATTTATTCCACCTTTTGATCCGAAATTTTAAAAAATTCGTTCTCTTGATAAAATTTCACCACGGCTTCATCCGCGCTTGCGTTGCGCTGCAAATACCGCAACAACGGCTCTGCGCGCGTATATATCA
>NZ_CALIJF010000360.1 GCF_938018035.1 uncultured Campylobacter sp.
CTTCGTTTAAAAAATCGGCATGCACGGTCGTGCGCACCTCAAATTTAAAATTTTGCCGCAGCAAAAGCCTAAGAGTTTGCAGAAATTTATCGTATAAGCTTGACTTCGTGATGAGCTCAAAATCCTGCCGCGGCGCCTTAAAATCAAGCGCGATATAATCGATCAGCCCTAGGCTTAGCGCCTCTTCGATCTTTTGCGGATTCGAGCCGTTGGTATCAACCTTGAGCAAAAAGCCGCGCTGCTTAACTTCGTGCGCCAGCGGGATAAAATCGCTCGCACAGGTGCATTCGCCGCCGCTAAATACGATGCCCTGAAGCTTACCCGCGCGCGCATCCAAAAAGCGTAGAAACTCTTCGTTTGAAATTTTACCCCGTGAAGTAACGATTTGTGGGTTGTAGCAGTAATTGCAGCGCATATTGCAGCCGCAAAACCACGCGATCGCGGCGATGTGATCGGCAAAATCAAGCATCGTAAACGGCGTGATCTCGTAAATCTGCGCATTACGCAGGTTTAAGGCTTGCGGCGGCTTCGTATGCGTTTGTTGCATTTGGCCGGTAGCGGCGACTAGGCTATTTGTTTTTTGTCTTTTTTCTCTTCAAAAAAGACGCGCTCTTTGTGTTCGCCCTTCTTTCCGATATTAAAGCTCTCTACTGGGCGCAAATAGCCCATCACTCTTGTGTAAACGACGCATTTTGTGCGTTTTGCTTCTAACTCTTTTGGAAATTCCATTCTCCATCCTTTCACTAAGATTAAAATTTAAATCGCTATTTAGGCGCCCTTGCTCTGCTTGGCTTTGTATTCCGCCAGCAGCTCCTCGTCGCATTTTGGGCAATATTCGTGCTCTCCCGCGATATAGCCGTGCTTATGACAGACGCTGAAAATCGGCGTGATCGTGATATAGGGAAGTTTGTAGTTTTGCACTACGCTTTTTACGAGCTGTTTACACGCCTGAGCCGAGCTGATGCGCTCCTTCATATACAGATGCAGCACCGTGCCGCCTGTATAGGAGCTTTGCAGCTCGTCCTGCATCGCCAGCGCCTCAAACGGATCGCTTCCGAAATTTGCCGGAAGCTGCGT
>NZ_CALIJF010000361.1 GCF_938018035.1 uncultured Campylobacter sp.
GAGATCGAGACGAGCAATTTTACGCGGCTTGACCGCTGGATCCTAACGCGCGCGGCAAACGCCTTTGCGAGCGCGGAAGCGGCGTTTAGAAACTACGATTTTTCAAAGGGCTTCAACGCCTTGCTAAATTTCTTAAGCGCCGATCTGAGCGGAATTTATCTTGATATCTGCAAAGACAGGCTCTACTGCGACGCACCGGACGAACCGCGCCGCAGAAGCGCGCAAAGCGCGATCGCGCTGATCACGCGAGCGCTGCTGCCTCTGATCGCGCCTACGCTAACCTACACGATTGACGAAGTAATGCAGTTTGCGCCGCGTATCATCAAAGAGGGCAAAGAAGACGTTTTCGATCTGACATATAAGCCGATAGAATTTGACGATTTTCTAGAATTCGACGAAATTTTAATCAAATCGAGAGAGAAATTTTTCGAGCTTATCGACGCGCTGAAAAAGGACAAGATCATCAAATCGACGCTTGAGCTGGTTTTGCAGACGAGCTCGAACGAAATTTTATCAAACGACATCCTAGGCGTGGCGGATTGGTTCATGGTAAGCGACGTGGACACTCTGCAAAGCGAGGAGGCTCTGGCGGAGTTTAAGATAAACGACGAAATTTTCCGCCTCGTAAAATCATCGAAGCACAAATGCCCGAGATGCTGGAAATTTAACGCAAAAGAGCCTGATGAGCTCTGCCCGCGCTGCGCGAAGGTCATGCATGCTCGCTAGCCCCATAAGTCTCGGCTTCGTATTTTTTACGATCGCGCTGATCTGCGTAGCGACGGGCGTGGGGATCTATTTCGTGAATAAATTTAAGGATGGCAGATGATAAGTTTGAAAGAGGCTCTAAAGCTGAGCGCGGATGAAATTTCGGCGCTTAGAGCGGAGCTAAAGGATAAAATTTTAAAAACCAAAGAGCTCGGCGCCTACGTCGAGCAGCTTACGGGTGAGGCTCTAAACGTCAGCGGCGAGGGCGTGCCGATCGCGATCAAAGATAACATTCAGGTAAAAGATTGGAGCGTCACCTCGGCGAGTAAAATTTTGCAAGGCTACGTTGCGCCATACGACGCGACAGTGATTAAAAAGCTACGGAAGCGCGGTTTGGCGCCGTTTGGGCGAACGAATATGGATGAGTTTGCGATGGGAAGCACGACCGAAAGCTCATTCTACGGCAAAACTCTAAATCCGACTGATCACTCGCGCGTACCCGGCGGCAGTAGCGGCGGAAGCGCGGCTGCCGTAGCGGCAAATATCGCCGTAGCCGCACTCGGAAGCGATACGGGCGGCTCGATCCGCCAGCCGGCGGCATTTTGCGGCTGCGTAGGCTTTAAGCCGAGTTATGGCAGGGTCAGCCGCTACGGGCTTGCGGCGTATTCGAGCAGCCTCGATCAGATAGGACCGATCACGCGCAGCGTCGAGGACGCGGCGATTTTATACGACATCATCGTAGGCCGCGACGAGATGGACAGCACGAGCTACGCGGGCGCTTACGAAAGCACCGCGGATAAGCTAAACGCCGATCGCAAGCTTAAGATCGCCATTATAAAAAATTATATCGACGAGGCCTCGCAGCAGGTCAAAGAGGCTCTAAATTTAACTATAGAAAAGCTAAAATCATTCGGGCATGAGATCGTTTACCGCGATCTTTGCAGCTCCAAATACAACATCGCGACCTACTACATCATCGCAACCGCCGAGGCTAGCGCAAATTTAAGCCGCTACGACGGCGTGCGCTACGGAAACCGCGCGAAGGCTCTAAATTTAAAAGAGCTCTACGCCAACACCCGCGGCGAAGGATTTGGCGACGAGGTCAAAAGAAGAATGCTTCTAGGCACCTTCGTGCTAAGCAGCGGCTATTACGACGCGTATTACATCAAGGCACAGAAGGCAAGAGCCTTCATCAAAAGCGAATATGAGGAAATTTTAAAAGACGCCGATTTGATTTTTATGCCGATCGCGCCGGGCGTAGCGTATAAATTCGGCGAGCTTAGCGATCCGCTTCGCGCGTATCTTAGCGACATATACACGATCGGCGTAAATTTAGCGGGGCTTCCCGCAATCTCCGTGCCGGTAGCGAAAAACAAAGAGGCTCTTAATATCAGCGCGCAGCTTATCGGGCGCGCTTACGACGAACAAACGGTGCTGGACGGCGGCTTGAGTTTAGAAAAAATCGTGAAAGGATAAGTATGAAGATCGTCAAAAAGGCTCTGACCTTCGAGGATGTTTTGTTGGTACCGCAATACTCTGAAATTTTACCCAAAGAGGTCGATATCAGCACGAGTTTTACGAAAAATATCACGCTAAATACCCCTCTTGTGAGTGCTGCGATGGATACGGTCACCGAGTACCGCACCGCGATAATGATGGCGCGCCTCGGCGGCATCGGCGTAATCCATAAAAATATGGACGAGGACTCCCAAGCCAAGATGGTTCGCCGTGTAAAAAAGAGCGAAAGCGGCGTCATTATCGACCCTATCTCGATCAAGGCGGACGCCACGATCAAAGACGCTCTCGATCTGATGAGCGAGTACCATATTAGCGGCATTCCCGTTATCGACGATAACGGCGTGCTGATTGGGATTTTAACCAATCGCGATCTGCGCTTTGAAACCGACACCGCCGCGCTTGTGGGCGAGAAGATGACCAAGGCTCCGCTAATTACCGCTCCAAAGGGCTGCACGCTTGATGATGCAGAGAAAATTTTTAGAAACAATAAGGTAGAAAAGCTTCCGATAATCGACGCAAACGGCCACTTAGAGGGGCTTATTACGATCAAAGACCTTAAAAAGCGTATCGAATATCCAAACGCTAATAAAGACAAATTCGGACGCCTTCGCGTCGCCGCAGCAATCAGCGTAGGCCATCTGCAAAGAGCCGAAGCTCTCGTCAAAGCGGGCGCAGATGCGCTTGTGATGGACTCTGCGCACGGACACTCCAAAGGCATTATCGACACGCTTAAGGAGCTAAAGCGAAATTTTGACGTGGACGTAGTGGTCGGAAACGTCGCAAACCCCGCCAGCATAAAAGATATCGCAAACGCGGGAGCAGACGCGATTAAAGTAGGCATTGGCCCTGGCTCGATCTGCACTACGCGCATCGTAGCTGGCGTGGGCGTGCCGCAATTTACCGCGATCAACGATTGCGCGATCGAGGCGGCTAAATTTGGAATTCCGATCATCGCAGACGGCGGCATCAAATACTCGGGCGACATCGCCAAAGCCCTAGCCGCGGGCGCAAGCTCGGTGATGATGGGAAGCTTGCTCGCAGGCTGCTACGAAACCCCGGGCGAACTCATTACGTTTCAGGGCCGCCAGTACAAGACCTACCGCGGCATGGGCTCTTTGGCAGCGATGCAAAAGGGAAGCTCGGATCGCTACTTTCAAGACGGCACCGCAAAAGAAAAGCTCGTGCCCGAGGGCGTCGAGGGGCGCGTACCTTACGCAGGCATGCTAAAAGACGTAATCTTTCAGCTGCTAGGCGGCTTGCGAAGCTCGATGGGATACTGCGGCAGCAAGGATATCGCGACCTTTCAGCAAAAGGCGGAATTCGTCGAGATCACGAGCGCAGGTCTTAAAGAAAGCCACGTCCACGACGTCATCATCACGCAGGAAGCGCCGAATTACCGAGTAAATCAGTGATCCTTCAAAGCAAAATTCAAAATTTCGACGAGCCGCTCTATCTGGAGAGCGGCCGCGTCTTTTCCAACTTCAAGCTCGCCTATGAAACCTACGGCGAGCTAAATCCGGACAAATCCAACGTCATCGTCATCTGCCACGCCCTAACGGGCTCCGCGCACGCCGCAGGACTTTACGAGGGCGACGTTAAACCCGGCTGGTGGGACGGGCTCATCGGCGATCATAAAGCGGTCGATACGACAAAATTTTTCGTCATCTGCATAAATATCCTAGCTTCGCCTTTCGGCTCCACCTGCCCGCTCGACGTCGATGAAAGCAGCGGTCGCGAGTACCGCTTGCGCTTTCCCGTAGTGGTCGTCTCGGACGTCGTGCGCGCGCAGATGATGCTTTTAAAGCGCCTAGGTATTTCGCGCGCCCGCGCCGTTATCGGCGGCAGCCTAGGCGGCATGCAGGCGCTGTGCTATGCGATCGAATATCCGGAATTTGCGGATGAAATTTTCGTACTCGCAAGCACTTACGCCACGCAGCCTTGGGCGATCGCGTTTAATAAGATCGCGACCGAGGCCATATTGCGCGATCCAAATTTCAAAAACGGCAACTACGATAAAAATCTGATCGCCGAGCGCGGACTTGATGGCATGGCTGTGGGGCGCATGGCGGGGCATATAAGTTTTTTAAGCCCAAGCTCGATGCAGGATAAATTCGGGCGCAACTACGTCGAAACCGACGGTCTTTACGAGATCAACGGACGCTTTCAGGTGGATCGCTACCTTGAATACAACGGCGAAAATTTCGCGCGCAGGTTCGATCCGCTGTGCTATCTTTACATCGCCAAGATGATGAATATATTTGATTGCACGCGCCACTACGGCAATCTCAAAAACGCCTGCGCGCAGATCAGATCGCGCCTGCACCTCATCTCTTTCAAAGGCGACGTGCTCTTTCCGCCGGGGCTGATGAAAGAAATTTACGATGCGATGAGCGATCTGGGTAAAAAGGATCGCACGAGCTACGCGCAGATCGACAGCGACTACGGACACGACGCGTTTTTGGTCGAGATAGAAAAATTTGATTACATCATAAAAAGGATTTTGGATGAGTTTTGAAGAAAAAATGGAGAAGATTAACGCGCTTTTAAAAAGCCTAAACGACAAGGATCTAAGCCTAGAAGAGAGCGTGAAGCTGTATAAACAGGGCGTCGCGCTGCTAAAAGAGGCGAAGGAAATTTTAGAAAACGCCAAACTCGAGGTTGCCGAAATAAACGCACCCGAGCAGGCTTAGGAGGCGACGATGATAAACGTATGCGTTTTGCAACTACCGACGCTTTCGATGAGCGAAAATCGGATCGATTACTATATGAAGGTCGCCAAAGACAACGGCGCGCGGATCGTGCTGCTGGGCGAATATGAGCTAAATTCCTTCTTTAGCGAGCTTAAAAAGATGCCCCGCTCCATCGCCTGCGAACAGAGCGAGCACAAGCAAGAGCTGATGGCGCGGCTGGCCGCCAAATACGACCTGCATATTGTAGCGCCTATAATCAGAGCCGCTAGCGGCGCAATTTTGAGGCAGGCGGGCATTTTCGGCGGCGCGACTCAAAAGAGCTTGGGCGGTGGTGAAAATTCCGCAAGCCTTAAAAGCGAGCAGGGCTGCAAGGGCGAGCCAAATTCTAAGAGCGCTTTAAATTCCAAGAGCAATTTAAATTCCAACGATGGTTCAAATTCTAAAGGCACTTTAAATTCCAAAAACGAGCAGAATTGCAAAGGCGGCTTAAATTCCTGCGGCGCAAAATCTTTAAATTTCAAAGCCTTAAATTTAAAAAGCGCCTCCGAAGTCCCAAACGCTTTAAATTCCGAAGAAAACCAAAAAGGCGCGAGCGAAGAGGAGATCTTTTGCGCGAGCGAAAACGAGCCCATCTGGGTGAAATCCTGCGCGAAATTTTCGCCCTCGGAGGTGAAATTTTACGATCAAAATATCCTGATGGACTATCCGCACTGGAACGAAGAGGGTTTTTTCGCCAACCGCAAAAGCCGCAAAATCGGTAAAATTTCGCCGATGATCTTTAGCGAAGGCGGCGTGAAATTCGGCGTCTGCTTCGGCTACGAGGCGCATTTTGATGTATTTTGGCGCTATTTTATGCAGAAAAACGTCGGTTGCGTGCTCGTGCCGTGCGCTTCGACCTTCGAAAGCGGCGGGCGCTGGCGCGAGCTTTTGAAGATGCGCGCGTTTACGAACTCGCTCTACGTCATCCGCGCCAACCGCATCGGCGAGGCGAAATTCGGAGGGGAGGAGTTTAATTTCTACGGCGAGAGCTTCGTCGTAACCCCCGGCGGCGAGATCGCAAACGAGCTGAAAAACGAAGAGGGCGTGCTGATGTGCGAAGTGGACGCGGACGAGATCGCTGCGGCGCGCGGGCTGTGGAAATTCCGCAAGAATCTAGTCAGCAGGGGGCTTTTATGAACTACTTTCACAGACAGATCCAGCTTTGGGGCGAGCAGACGCAGCGCGCGCTTGCGGATAAACGCATCCTGATCATCGGCGCGGGCGGGCTTGGAAGCAGCCTTTCTTACGCTCTGGGTGCAAGCGGCATCGGGCGGATCAGCGTCGTGGATTTCGACACGGTGGCGCTTCACAACATCCACAGGCAAATTTTATTCACGCTCGAAGACGAGGGCAAATTTAAAGCGGATGTTTTCAAAAGCCGCGCGGAAAGCCGCTACGACGGCGTGAGCGTAGAGGTGTATAAGAGTCGCGCGGAGGAATTTTTCGCTAGCGCGACCGCCTCGGGCGAGAAATTTGATCTCATTTTGGATGCGACCGATAATCTCGCCACGCGCGCGCAGATTGATGCGTTTGCTAAGCAAATAGGCGTGCCGTGGGTGTTCGCGTCGGTGGACAGCTGGCAGTGCCAAGTCTGCTTCGTGCAGAATGCGGATTTTAAATTTTTCCCGAGCCTAAACGCGACACCTGCGGGCATAACGGCTGCGATCGTGATGTTTGCAGCGAGCTTTGAGGCAAACCTCGCTCTGCGTTATCTGGCGGGGCTTGAGGTCGAAAAAGACCTACTTTACTACGCGAACTTTTTTGGCGGCGAGCTGGAAGTTAGGAAGATAAAATTGTAGTTTTAGCTCGGGCTAGTTTAAATTTAAGCCCGAGCTTGCGAGTTGACTTTATATCAAAAAGCTAACTTTGAGCGTGTTGATTTAACTCTTGTTCTGTCATTTTATTCTTCTTGATAAACTTCATTTCTTATTCCTGAGCATATATCTTTTATATGTGATATTTTTATCTACTAAAAAAATATCGCCTGGATTGTCACGAGCAAATTTATAAATTTCCCAATACTTCTCTTTTGTATTTATGTAGTCTATATACTCTTTGATAGTAAAATTTCTATTTTTCATTTTAGTTTTATATAATTCTTCCCATTTATTTTGATCATAAAATCGCGCTTCTACTAATTCTTTAGCATCTTCGCTCCTATCCCCGCAAAATTTTTCATAGAATTTAAGATCGCTATTTATAAAATATGTAGTATTCAAATCCGTTGGAAATCTATCATCACCCAAAATAGATAATATTTTTAAATAATTTCTCTGACAATCTTCAAAGGCTCTTTTTCTAATAACTTCGCTTGGCTGACCAGGGATATCATATCTTAAAAATAAATCTAACATTTTGTCATAATCTTTCATAATATTAAAATTTACATATAAGGATCGATTTTTCTTGAATTCCTCGGGATCTTTAACATATCTTTCTTTATCGTAATTTGATATTAAAAAATTGCCTATATCATCAGTCGTTATATGTCCATTGCGGCTATCTTCAATCCTAGCCATATACTTGAGTGGTCTAAATCCTTTATCAAATAGAATTTGTAACATCTCAATTTGGTTATTTATCATTAATATAGTAAATACATTTCCGCCCATAACCCGATAACCGTGACCCATATTTCTATCATTTATAATTTCTTCTTTCGTCTTATATGTGATATTTTCATCACCGTTTTCATCAATAACAATAGATTTAATGTAGCTTGAAGCAATTATATTAGGCTTGGTATTTAAATAATCTTGAATTATTGCTAATTTTTTCACATCAGCACCATTATCTATTAAAGTTTTAAATGTTTTTAATGAATTATTTGCTATTGCATACGCTAATGGATTAAGTTCATATTTATCTTGGTGTTCTATATCCGCTCCTAGCTTTATAAGCTCTTTAGCGGTATTTTCATCGTCGTAAAACGCGCTATAAATAAGCGGGCTAGTGCCTGCATGCATCTGTAAATTTACGCTTAGATTATTGTCTTTTAAAAAGCTTAAAACGCCTCTGGTGTCTTTGGCTTTGAGCATTAAGCGAAGCTTTTTTAAAGTAGCGTTTTCTTCCCAATGAGAATTCGTATATTCTGCCTCATCGTCAATATCCCAATAGCGAAATGCGAAGCTATCGACCTCTTCTTGGGTTACGTATTTGCTAAGACCCGGCACTTTGGAGACATTAGTATCTGAAGTAACGGTAAAATGAGTTTGTTTGCGCTCCGTAAGACCTGATCTTTCGGCTAGCAGATACAGCGCGCATGCGACTACCGCGCAGATAGCATAAATAAACCGAAGTTTGAAGTCTTTCAAAATTTTCCTCCCCTTTAACAAAACGTCATTTTGCTATTTTCGAGCGCATTATAGCCCAGATTAAATTAAATCGAAATTTTACATGGCGGGCGGGTAAAATTTATATAAATTTAGCCCGCAAGCCTTGAAATTTGAGCAAATTTAGAAGATAAATGCGTATTTAGAATTTTAATTAGCTTTATTCTAGATCGCTCAAAAGATCCGCCAAGCTGACGCCGGATAGGGATTTTTTAAAATCATTCTGAATGCGAGCAAAGCGCGGCGCGAGTACCGCCTCGATCTTGCCGCCCACGGGGCAGGCGCTAGGCGAGCCTTTGTGCAGGCGAAACATCGCGTCCTCCTCGCTCACCGCCTCGTAAATGTCTAAAAGCGTGATGAGTCGCGCGTCGCGAGCCAGCGTGATGCCGCCCACGCCCGCGGTCGTGAGCACCAAGCCTGCGTTTTTTAGCTGCGAGATCAGCTTGCGCGCGATGGCGGGGTTTATCCCCGAGCTTGCGGCGACGAAATCGCCCGTGACCTTCTCCTCGCGAAAATACGCGACGCA
>NZ_CALIJF010000362.1 GCF_938018035.1 uncultured Campylobacter sp.
ACGAAAAATTTGATCTCATCCTCGCTAGTATCGACGAGCGGCTCGCTACGGACGCAGACGAAAAAAGCCTGGTTTTAATCACCGATCTAAATTTACTGCCCGCGCAATGCGAGAAATTTAGCGGCGAACTAGCCCGTCGAAACGCTCGCGTGATACTTCTGGATCATCATCAAAGCGGACTTGAGTGCGCGAAAAAATTCCCGTGGTATTTCCTAGACTCTTCGCGCTGCGCTACGAAGATCACCTATGATTTTTTCAGCGCGATGTTCGGCGGCTCGCCGCGGCTGGATAAGCTCGTGCGCGTCGTAAACGCCGTGGATATCTGGCTGAAAGAGCAGAGCGAGTTTGAGCTCGGCAAGGTCTGCCTCGGCATGGTCTCGGGCGCGAAAGAGATCAATAAAATTATGTTTGAGCGGGAGAGCAGGGATTATATCTTTTTCCTGTTAGAACAAATTTTTAAATTTCAAGACGAGGCGGACGCACACATCGCGCTAGATAGCGCGCTGCACGGCATAAAGAAGGAATTTTTTAAAAGCGAGCGCGACGATACGCTAAGCAATCTCGTCTCGCATTTCGTAGTCACCCGCCTAAGCGCGCAAAAGCAGCGCTTTGCGATCGACTACCTCGGTAAAAAGGGCATTTTGACCTACAATATCGGCAACGTAAGCGTCATCGGCAACGACTTTTTGACGCAAAATCCCGATGTCGATTTTTTTATCGACGTAACGAGCAAAAAAACGCTCAGCTTCCGCGCAGACGGCAAGATCGACGTTAGCGAAATGGCAAAGCTGCTCCTCGGCGGCGGCGGGCACGTAAACGCGAGCGGCGGGATGTTTGCGGGCTTTAAGGACGCGAGCTCGTACGAAGCCGTAAAGGCGCAAATCGTGGATCTAATCGAGAAAAAAACTCAAATTTCAAAGGAAGAAGATGAAAACTAATGACGAAAAAATCGCCGAGCAAGACCTCATCTACGAGATTAATATCCTGCTTGACGCGATGCTGCTTTATGCGGGCGTGAGGCGCGAGCGGCTCGCCGATGCGGCGCAGCTGTATATCGAAAATATCGACACGGTGCTTGCAAACTCGGATGCCAGCGGTGCGGACGAAGTGATCGCCGTGGTCGAGTTTTTGCGTAGCAAACACGCGGAGTTATTTGAAAATAAGGGCTAGCTCGCGAAATTTTAAGCGAAATTTTGCGAGCTAGAATTTTACGAAGCGCAAACTATGCGGAGTAAAATTTCATTTAGCGCAGAAATTTATGGAGCGAGAAATCCGCGAGATAAAATTTTGCGAAATAGAATTTCTAAAATGCGGAATGCAGAATTTTGCGGGCTTAGGCTTAAAATTTTAAAATTTAGCAAGCAGGCTTTGCAAATAAAATTTTATGCTGTCAAACAAGAGCAAAATTTCAAGGCTTAGAATTTACGCTAAGAAATTCCGCGCAATAGCAAATTTAAAATTTTAAGTGCATTTTGCGGCACGGAATTTTATAAGAAATTTTAGACAACGCGGGGCAGCTCTGCGTAAAATTCTAATCTAGGCTTCGCGCGGAATTTTGCGCTCAACTAAGGCGCAAAATTTAAATATAAAGGCTAAATCTTTGCTTGCCAGTGTGGCGCGAAGATCACGCAGATTGCGGAATTTTAAATTTAAAAGCACGATTCTGCCGTCTAAGATCAAAGAAATGGCATAGCGTCTAAGCTTGCCGATAATGACAAAGCTCGCTTTGAAAGAAAAAGAGAATTTTATCTGCAAAAGCGCAAAAATAGCATTTTAAGATACTTTTGTTGTTTCTAAGCAAAATAGGTCTGCTGCCAGAGGTTTTTAAATAAGCGCGCTTGATAAAATATTATCGCTAGATATGGTGCAGGTGTGGTAACATCCGAACGTAGCGAAATTAAACGAACGCGGCACTCTATCGTCGCAAAGCCAGGCATAGTAAAATAAAAAGCTTGGGCAGGGCGCTAAGAAGTAAAATGTCGCGGAATAAGACATTTGCAGAGCAAGAGCAAGATGCCTATAAGATGAAGCGTCGTAAAATAGAATAGAAAGCAACGTGTCGATAAAATAGACACCGTGAAGCAGAATTTCGTAGCAGTAACGCAGGACGCAATTAAATTTTAAGCCGGCGGCGCGCTAAATTTTGAAATTTTATGAATTTAAAACTTTATGAAAGGATAGAAATGAAAAAGATTTTTTTGTTTGCATGTCTCATGCTTTTGGGCTCGCAGCTTTTCGGCGACGATAAGGTTTATCGCCTAAGACTTGCTAGTACGTGGGAGGCGACTACGCCCGTTTTGGGCGCTGCTGCTGAGGATTTTAAAAACTATGCCGAAAGCCTTAGCGGTGGCAGGCTTCAGATCCGCATCGATACGCCGAGCAAGCACAAGGCAAGCTTTGGCATATTCGACTTCGTCAAAAGCGGTCAATACGATCTAGGATATACTTCGCTTTATTATTATAAAGGCAAAGACGCCAAAACTATGCTCTGGACGGCAGTGCCTTTCGGTATGACTACTGATGAGCAGCACGCGTGGTATTACTATGGTGGTGGGCGAGAGCTTAACGATAAGATGTTCGCGCAATACGGCATAAAGACCTTTTTGATGGGATCTACCGGCATGCAAATGGGCGGCTGGTTTAAAAAAGAGATCAACTCGGTTGCAGATTTGCAAGGGCTTAAATTCCGCATACCGGGGCTAGGCGGAGAGGTGATGAGCAAGCTGGGTGCTACTATAAACACGGTGCCTACGGGCGAGCTATTTATGGCGTTAGAGATGGGTACGATCGACGCGGTCGAGTGGGTAAGCCCTGTCTATGATATGCCACTTGGATTTCACAAAGTGGCTAAATACTACTACACAGGCTGGCAAGAACCTATGGGAGACTGCCAGCTGCTGGTAAATCAAAAGGCGCTAGAGAAGCTGCCTGCGGATCTTCAAGCGATCTTAGAGGCTGCAGCAAGACTTGCCGGAGAGAATTTCCAAAATAAGGGCTTTTACGAAAACGCTCGCATTTGGGCGGAGCTAAAAGCGCAGTTTCCGGATGTGCAGGTGCGCGACTTCCCTGCAGACGTGATAGCCGCGCTTAAAAAAGCAACGAATGAAATCTTAGACGAGGAAGCGGCAAAAGATCCGATGTTTAAAGAGATCCTAGACAGCCAGCGCGCATTTTTGAAAATCGGCAGAGAATGGAACAAAATAAGCACCGTAGCCTACATAAATAACGTAAGTGGCATCGCGGGCGAAAGCATAGCAAATCCAATCTCCGCAAGCCCTAGCGGTACGACAAACTCAGATTCTGCAAGCAGCGAAAATCACGGCGCTGCGAGCAATTCTAATGCGACGGACGGCAAAAATTTAGGCGCGACAAAGTAAAGTAGGTGCTGCTAGCGATAAAAATTAAAGCGAGACGAACAGACCGGCACAATAAGTAGCTCAGGCGCGACAAGCGGCAGAAATTTTAACTACTTTTGCATAAAGTAAATGGAATTCTGCCGCAGCAGCTTTAGCACAATAGCTTCAATATCAGAGCATAGTTCATAAATCTGGTTCGCAAGCAGGCAGCAGCTTTGGCACAATAGCTTTAACATCGCAAGCGGCGCGATCTGGCGCAGCAAAGGGCTCCCACGTGAAATAGAACGCCAAAAACACGCGATGAAACAAAATTCTAAAAATTGTGAATTCCAAGCACGACGGAATTCGGAATTTTAAATCTAAAATTTTAAAATCAAAATTTATGGATTTCAGGCGGAGCGCGAAACTACTCAGCTATGCTAAGAAACCGGCATTTGGAACTTAAGACTAAAAGCCGCGTCTAGCATTTTAAAAAAGCCTATGAGCCTTTTGCATTCATCTATCAAAATCACAAAAATCGCATTTGCGTTATTAAAATTGCAGCGCTACTTGGCAATATAGGCTAATTCGCATAAAATCAGCCTGCGCGCGTTAAAATTTAATCAATAATGTAATTTGGTAAGATTTGTTGCGATAAAATAGCCTTATTATCATGCTTATCTTTAAAATTTACTCCATTGCGCCGCTCTTATAGAGACTACATTTATTAGGATTTAATAAATCACGAATGCCCGGTCTCTGCCGCCGCATCTATTAACGCAATAGTAGATAAATTTCACACCCTCTTATCGATAGTGCAACTACGCAAAGAGACGTATTTGAAGTACCGCAGAATTTATTGAATTTTTTAAATTTTTGATCTTTAAAATATCGCAAGACGGCTAGATCGCCAAAATTTCATACTATTTGAATTAATTGTTAAAAAGTAGATTCGGGAGCATAGCCCCGAATCTACGGATAAGATTAAATTCTTAGAATTTAATCGGATGGTGGTGGAAGTCGTCGTAAACGACTTTATTGGTCTGAAATTTAATGCGCTTAAGCTCGCGGATACGCAAAAATTCCTCTTCATCGATCTTTTTAATCTGAATCGCTGCCTTAAACGTAGGCGTTTTGGCGATGAGATCCCAGCCGCCGCTAGTTAGCTCGTTGCAGCAGCTCTCCCAGTAGTGATAAGACATCTGAATGATACCATCCATTATACACTCGGTGATGTCCGCCTTGATCGCGATATAGCCGTAGCGGCTCCACGCGACGATGAAATCGCCCTGTGAAATTCCGTATCGCTCGGCGAGTTTCGGATTCATTTCCGCAATCGGTCCTATCGCGTCACCGCCCTGCTCTACGGTCTTAGAGCGCCTAGTCATCGCGCCTCCTGCGTACTCGTAAACCTTACGCGTAGTTAGAAGCTGGATTGGGAACTCCTCGTCGGTCTTCTCGTCCACGGAGCCCGCCATTACAGGATAATCTTTCGGCATATTCATACGCTTTGCGAATTCCTCTTTGGCGCTTTCGATCTTGCTCTTATCATCCACAAATAGAACTGGGACGAAATTTCCTTTACCGTCCGGGGTAAAGAATTTCTTATCAAGATACAATGCAGGTCCGCCCATAGAATTCTCATCAGGGCACGGCCAGTGAAGTCCGTGGTATTTTTTGATACGGTAATAGCTCATTCCGCCGTAGTTGTGCGGAGCTACCCTACGCACCTCTTCCCAAATCTGCTCTGGAGATTGAAATGTGAAATAATCCCCTAGTCCTAGGCGTCTGGCAAGCTCGCAGATGATAGCCCAGTCTTGTCTAGCTTGTCCCGGAGGGGCAACTACAATCTCACTATGCTGTACGCGGCGCTCGGCATTAGCATAAGTGCCCTCCTTCTCGCCGCTGCAAGCTCCAGGAAGCACGACATCTGCTTTGCGGCTCGTCTCGGTTAAGAAAATATCTTGGATCACATACATCTCTACCTGCGAAATCGCGCGCAAGAAGTGGTTTGCGTTCGGATCGGTCATAACCGGGTTTTCGCCCATCGTCCAGAAGAATTTTACCCTACCGTCAAGAATTGCGTCAGGCACTTCGGTTTTATGAATGCCGATCTTGCCGTTTAGATGACCTTTTGGTAAATTCCACTGGCGCTCAAACCAATCACGGGCACTCTCGTCGGTTACAGCTTTATAGCCGGTAAATACGTTAGGAAGCATTCCCATATCGCAGCAGCCTTGAACGTTTTCTTGTCCGCGGATCGGTAGATCGCCGCTGCCTAGCTCGCCTACGTTGCCCGTTACGAGCATTAAATTTGAAATGTCGCAGACTGCGCCCACGCCGTGGTTGAAGTGAGTTACACCCATTCCGTGCGTGATAACCGCAGGTCGCGTAGTAGCGTAAATTCTAGCCGCTTTTCTAATATCCTCGGCGTTTAGCCTAGTGTATTTGGCTACGGCTTCAGGCGAATAATCCTTAACCGCCTCTTTTACATATTCAAAACCCTTGGTGTATTTCTCAACGAATTCGTGATTTACCAAATCCTCGTCGATAATAGCATGGATTAAAGCGTTTATAACCGGGATATTGTGCTCCGGCTCAAGCTGGAGGTGGATATCTGCGCGATTTGCAAATTCCGTCTTAACCGGGTCAATGACGATGAGTTTGGCGCCTCTGTTTAGTGCTCTTTGAACGTGCATAGCTACGATCGGGTGACCATTTTCCGGGTTTGAGCCGATCATCATAATGCAGTTGCTGTGAGTTCCGATCTCCGTGAAGCTATTTGTAGCCGCTCCGTTACCGATTGTTTTGGCAAGACCTGCCACAGTCGGAGCGTGTCAAATGCGCGCGCAGTGATCGATATTATTCGTACCTAAAATTCTAAGTAGCTTCTGCGCTACGTAGTTATCCTCATGCGTACAGCGTGCGGAATAGTTTCCAGCTATCGCGTCAGCGCCGTATTTTTCTTTAACCTCGAGCATCTTTTTAGCAACCAAATCAAGCGCTTCGTCCCAGCTAGCCTCGACCAAATCGCCGTCTTTACTAAATTTGCCATTCTTTTTACGAATTAGCGGAGTAGTAAGCCTATCTCTAGAGCCTACGTAATTCCATCCGTAATAACCTTTCAAACATAAACAACCTTGATTTACGGGGTTGTCGCTTACGCCGGTTGCGGATTTGATATAATTGTCTTCCGCAGTCAGCTCGATTTGACAGCCTGTGCCACAATAAGGGCATATGACCTTGCCTTTATTCGCCATATTTTCTCCTTTCGAAAATACTAAACATGCAAAATTACCATATATGCAATTTCGGCACAATTATATAAATTCTTACCTAAAATAAAATTGAAATTTTGCCTTAAGCTAAAAGAATTTTTTCAATTATAATTAGGAGTAAATTGGGGTAATTTAAGTAGTAATTTAAATTTTAAAATATACTTTAATACTGATATACTAGACATTTAAAGCAAATAATCAACGAACCGGTTTAAAAAAGAAATTAGTTTTTAAATTTAAGCTTTTAAAGCAAATTTATCAAATAAATTCCAAATATCGTCAGATAAATGACGGAATTTTTTTGCGGACTTAAATATAATTACACCAAAATTTTTAGTAAAAAATTTTTAAAATTCCTTAAGTCAAGGAGAAAGGTATGAAACAACATAAATTTGTAATCTGCGATTACAAACGATGTATCGGTTGCACGACGTGCATGGCAGCCTGTTACTCAAGTGCCTACGAGCGCGGTAAGCTTGCTAAATCGCGACTTACCGTGCTTAGACAGGCTTACGGCGTTATGCCTACGCAGTGCAGGCAGTGCGATGACGGACCATGCGCAAATGTCTGCCCTACCGGTGCGCTTCGCTTCGATAATAACTATATCGAATTACACGAAGAAATTTGCATCGGATGTAAGATGTGTACGCTCGCCTGTCCTTATGGCGCGATCAGCTCGAATGCCGAGCTTATGCCGTCAGTAAATTATGCGGTCGAGCCGAAGTATTATCTCGAGATCGAAAGCCAAGCGGGCGCCAAAAGCACCGCCATCAAATGCGATCTATGCAACGGACGCGAGAACGGTCCTGCATGCGTCGAGGTTTGCCCAACTAGCGCTATCATTATGATAGATCCTAAAGAGGGTAAGCATAAATTGGGCTTTGCGATAGACTACGATGCGGCTAATGCTTTTGCAAAAGACGTATTAAACGGCGAAATCAGTTGCGTCGCCAAAAAAGAAGGAGGCGCAAAATGATAAGCGTCTATACTTTATTTATCGTCAGTGCAGTAATTAGTATCCTTTTATACTGCGCTCCAAAAACTGCCGTTAAGGTGGGATTTGGATTAGGTGCTATCAGCTGTTTTTACGCGATGTGTCATTTCGTAGCCAATATGGGCGTAAGCGATAGCTTCGTTTTGGGCGGTACTTTCTTATATGCGCCAAAATTTGCTTTAAGTCCGCTTGGAAATTTCTTCAGTTTCGTAGTCGTTTTTATAGGCTTTGCAAGCAGCGTTTACGGTATGAGCTATGCTGAGGAATATATCGGCAAGGCAAATATCGGCGTTTTTGCATGTTTATTTAATACCTTCATCTTATCTATGCTTTTAGTCATCAGTGCGGATAATGTATTTTGCTTCGCTGTTTTATGGGAGCTTATGACGCTAATCTCGTCATTTCTAATCATAGTAAACGATGGCAAAGGCACGCTCAAAGCCGTTATGGTATATCTAGGTATAGCACAGATCGGTGCATTTTGTATCACCTGTGGATTACTTATCATTGCAAACTACGCAGGAAGCTTCGAATTTGCGGAGTGGGGAAAAGTAAATATGCCTATGGGCGCTTCCGTAGCAGCATTCATCTTGTTTTTGGTCGGCTTCGGCTCAAAAGCCGGAATGTGGCCTTTTCACGTTTGGCTACCGCAAGCTCACCCTGCGGCTCCATCAAATGTCTCTGCGCTAATGAGCGGCGTTATGATTAAAGTAGCGCTCTTTACCCTTGTTAAATTTACACTATTTTTACCGCTAAGCATCTATTTTGGGCTTGCAGTTTTGATCCTAGGAGCAGCTAGCTCGCTTTTTGGCGTTTTATACGCGTTGTGCCAGCACGACTTTAAAGCACTTCTTGCGTACCACTCGGTTGAAAATATCGGCATTATCTTGCTGGGTCTTGGCACCGGAATTTACGGCGTCGCAGCAGGCAATGTAACACTAGCCGCAGTCGGATTTTTAGCAGGCTGCTACCACGTAGTAAATCACGCGATATTCAAAGGCTTGCTATTCTTATGTGCAGGCTCTGTAATCCACGCTACTCATACGCAAAATATGGACATCTTGGGCGGTCTAGCTAAAAAGATGCCTCTAACCGCGGTCGGTATGTTTATCGGCATCATGGGTATTGCAGCGCTTCCTCCTGTAAACGGCTTCGTTTCGGAGTGGTTTACCTATCAAGGAATGCTTCAAGGTGCTAAG
>NZ_CALIJF010000363.1 GCF_938018035.1 uncultured Campylobacter sp.
TTGGGAAAATTTTGCCGAGTTTATATCAAATTGCGGTAAATAGTTAGAATTTTAAATTCGAGTTTAAATTTACGCACCGCGCCCTGCCGCGCCTTTAAATTTTAAAATTTAAACCTCGCCGCAAGAGCCGCTAATTGATATTTAATGCCGTTTTAAAGCTACGGCGATATACTTGCGATTTGAAAAGCTATTTCAATTAAGGAGCGAAGATGGAGTTTGAAATTTTAGAAAATTCCGCCGATTTTAAGCCTAGCGATCTGGATGAGATAATGGTCTCGATCGGCTGGGATACGGAGCAAAATGCAGCCTCCGTGCCGCCGCACGAGACATACAGGGTGTGGCGCACCTATGATTACGTGGCGATCGCCAAAACGCAGGGCAAGACCGTGGGGGTGTTGCAGGCGTTTTGCGACCGCGACAACTTCGCTACGAGCTATCTTTACTGCGTGATAGTTCATAAGGATTATCAAAGGCGCGGTATCGGCACGGCGCTCGTGAATGCCTTTAATAAACGCTTTGCGCACACCACCACCTTTGTCGTGACCCCTCTACACAAGGCTGAGGGTGCCGGAGAATTCCTACAAAAGTGCGGCTTTAAGGACGCGTCGGAGCACTTCACGGTTCATATGAGGAAGCGAAATTCGATCTAGCGGGCATAAATTTTAAAATTTTATCGAGCTTTAGCTCTAAAACGGTTGGAATTTTAAATTTAGCTATGAGTTGCTATAATCGCTAAAATTTAAGGAGCCAAAATGATCACTATGCAGATCCAAAGCGGTGTCGATCGCGATACTCTCGAAACTTTTAAGAAGCTTTTTTTAAAAATTGATCCCTCCGCACAGATCACTCTAAGCGGCGAGAAAAGCTTAGAAACGATTCTATCGGAGTTTAAATCCGGCGAAAGTTACGACGAGATAAAAAGCGGAATGGATGCAGATTTAAAATCATACGCAAACGGCGATCTAAGCGGCTTCGATGAACTAGGCAAGGGCTGGAAAAATTGAAAATAATCCAGTCTAAAAGATTTCGTGCGCAGCTTAGCAAGATCGTAGAATTTATCGCAGAGCACTCAGAGGATGCGGCGGAAAATTTTAAAAACGAGCTTTTTGCACGAGCAGGCGAGCTTGGCTTTATGCCGTATAAATTTCGTAGATCAAAGAGCTTTGACGATGATAAAATTAGAGATTTCATATTTAAGGGTTTCGTAATCCCGTATCTAATAGACGAACCCGACGATACGATCGTTATCCTGGCGATATTTAAGCAAAATTTATTGAGATAGCTTGACGCCTGTTTAAAAACATCTGCGTTTAAATTCCGCGCCCCGTTTATTAAAACCACTCATTCGCCGCCGCTACAGCGCCAAAGAAAATCAACCGCTCATCCGCACTAAATCACCGCATATTCGCGCCGGGCGCCGTAAATTTCAATTCTATGCACGGCGCGCTAAAACAACTCCGCTCGCCCCCTGCGCAAAAGCAAACCTAAAAGAATTTTCGGCTACAA
>NZ_CALIJF010000364.1 GCF_938018035.1 uncultured Campylobacter sp.
AGCTTGCGGCGACGAAATCGCCCGTGACCTTCTCCTCGCGAAAATACGCGACGCAGAGCATGATGTGAACTGCGAGTGAAAATTTTATACCTACCTGCATAGCCGACCTTGATTTAAATTTAAAACCGCACGTTAGTTTTGTGCGGCGTTATTTTAGCTAAATTACGCAAAATTTTAAGCTCACGCTCTCTCGCCGACGGCGGTAAAGCGCTTTTGCACGAAGGCGCCGTTTTTTAGCTCGTCTATGACCGCAAGCGCTAGGTCTGCGTAGCTGATGTAGCTCTCGTTTTTGGAGTTTAGTATTAGATTATCGCTGCCAAGGACGTATTTGCCCGTGCGAGCGCCATTTGCGTCGTAGTCTCCGGCAGGCGAGACGTATGTCCATAGCACGTCGCTTCTGTCTTTTAGCTCAAAAAACGACTCCGCCGTAGCCTTAGCGACGCCCATGTACCCAGCAGGAAAGCTTGGCGTATCCATAACCATCGTCTGCTTATCGTCCACGTATAGCGTACCCGCGCCGCCGATGACTAGTAGTCTCGTTTTCGTACCGCTAAGCGCGTCTGCAAGGTGTTTTGCTACCTTTTTATGAAGCCCAAATGTTTCGGGCGTCCAAGCCGCAAATGCGCTGATAACAGCGTCAAAGCCAGCTAGATCGGTCTTTGTTAGTTCAAAAATATCTTTGTAGACTACTTTAACGTCGCCGTTTTTATACTCTTTGTTTCGCACGATCGCCGTGACGTCATAGCCTTGTTTTAGGACCTCTTTTACTAAATTTACGCCTGTTTTGCCGTTTGCACCTATGATTGCTATTTTCATTGTTTTCCTTTAAATTTGATTTGTTTGATCGCACAACCGCTGCGCTCGCCCCGCAGGGCGCGTCTTGCCCGCCGCACGGTTTAAAATTTACACCCGCGCTTTGTCACATGCTTGTCTTGCGAAATTTTACAGCCAGCTGGGCTTCACATCGTCGTTTATCACGCCGTCGCCATTAGTATACTGCTCCAGGCTGCCGCGTTTGGTCTGTATACAGATAAACTTCATCCCCTGCGCTCCCGCCTTGAAGCATCTTTTGCCTGCCGGATCGATGCGGATCGCGTCACCCTCGCTGACCGCCGTCTCCTCGCCGTCGATAAAAAGCGTACCGCCGCCTTTTAACACCAAGTAAAGCTCCTCGTTTTGCTTGTGCGAATGCACGAACGGCACGCTCACGTTTGCGGGAAGCTCGTTGATAGAGAGCTCACAGCCGCTTAAGCCTAGAGCGTCTTTTAGCTCGACTCTCGGCGCATTTTTCGTTGAAACAATCTTGTAGTTTGACATCTTTGTCTCCTTAAATTTTTTGTTGTAATGCTATAAATTACAACTGATGAGCGAAGTATAATAAAATTTTGTTATAATGTCAAGAGTTACAACAGAAATTCCAAAATTTGACGCAAAATTTAAAATCAACTAAAATCCGCGCGATTTTAACCAAAGGAATTTTATGCAAAATAGCGCATTTAAGACGCTAACGCTCATCGCAAAGAAAAATTTTAAAAAGCTGTTCTTGACGTTTAGCCTGGTTTTAGCGGAAAACGGACTGTTTCTCGTCTATCCCGTACTAGCCGGCATAGCCATAAACGCCATCGTAGCCGGCGACACGATTTTGGCGCTTAGCTACTCGGGCTTGGTGTTTGTCGGCTGGGGACTTGGCTCGATTAGGCGGCGTGTGGATACGCAGGTATTTACTAAGATATATGCAGGACTTGCCGTAAGCGTGATAATGAACGAAAAAAGAGCCGCAAAAGACGAAAGCGCCGTAATCGCAAGAGCAAATTTATCTCGCGAATTTGTGGATTTTTTCGAGCAGCATTTTCCCGTGTTTTTTACCTCGGTCGTCTCGATTTTCGGCTCGGCGATCATGCTTTTATTTATCGAGTTCTACGTGGGTTTGGCTGTTTTTGCCCTGCTCGCGATTTTTGGAGTTTTGCTACCCAAATACATCGCCAAAAACGATCGCTTGTATCTAAAGCTAAACAACCAGCTAGAGTGCGAAGCCAGACGCATAAGCGTAGGCGATGAGCGCACGCTAAAGCGCCACTACGACGTGCTATCAAAGCTTCGTATCCGCATCTCAAACAGAGAAGCGATGAGCTTTTTTATCATCGGCGCGAGCGCGGCGGCGATTTTTAGCTTGGCGATATTTTTGCTCTCAAGCAAGCAGGCAAACGCGGGCCACATCTACTCGGTGCTTACCTATCTTTGGACGTTTGCGATCAGCCTTGATGACGCGCCGAGGCTGATAGAGGAGTTTAGCAAACTAAAAGACATCGGCAAGCGCGTAAACATCGAGTTAGAGGGAGATTTGGCTAAAATTTAAGCGCTTTTTTTGGGGTATAATGTACCTAAAATTTATCGAAAAACGAGGTCAAAATGCACGAAAATCACGCCCATCACGAGCATTCGCACACGTCAAATAAAATTGTTTTGAGAAATTCCTTCCTTATAATATCCGCTTTTATGCTGATCGAGATTGCGGGCGGTTTCGCGACAAACTCGCTCGCCCTGCTCTCAGACGCCGGACACATGCTCTCGGACGCCGCGGCGCTCGGGCTTTCGCTGTTTGCGTTTAAATTCGGCGAACGCAAAGGCAATCTGCAAAAAACCTTCGGCTACAGGCGGATCGAAATTTTAACCGCGACGATAAACGCACTCGCCCTCGTCGCGATCGCCGTTTTGATCGTCATCGAAGCGGCGCGGCGATTCCAAAACCCGCCCGAAGTAGCCACCGCGGGTATGCTTGCCATCAGCACGCTGGGGTTCGCCGTAAACATCGTCGTGGCGCTTTATATGCTGCGCGGCGGCGACGTGAGAGAAAACGTCAATATGCGCGGCGCCTACCTACACGTACTGGGCGACGCTCTGGGCTCGGTGGGCGCGATCGCGGCGGCCGTGCTGATGATGTGCTTTGGCTGGGGCTGGGCGGATGCGGCGGCTAGCGTGCTCGTGGCCGCGCTCATCGTAAAAAGCGGCTGGGGCGTGCTAAAAGAGAGCCTAAACATCCTAATGGAGGGCTCGCCAAAGGGCGTGAGCCTGGACGCGCTCGTCGAGCAGATCAGGGGCGTGGACGGCGTGCTTTCGGTGCACGACCTGCACGTCTGGAGCATCACGAGCGGCGCAAACGCGCTCACGGCTCACATCGTAGTTAGCGGCGAGCTAAGCGTGCGCGAGGCGGAGCGGATCTTGCGCGAAATATCGCACGAAATGGAGCATCTGGGCATCACGCACACGACGTTACAGCTTGAAAGTAGCGATAACGATTGCGGCGGCGAGCTCATCTGCGAGGTGCGCTCTAGCGGCGCAGGCGGGCATTTGGGGCATAGTCATTAAATTTTGGATTTGGAATTTTGCTCAACTTATAGTTTTGAAATTTAGCTTGATTTGGAATTTAAAATTTGGTTCGATTTTTAAATTTTAAAATTTTGCCCGCGCCGTGTAATTTCGGAATTTTGAAATTTCGAGATTTTAAATTTTAAAATTTTACGCTCGTTGTGAAATTTTAAATCCTTTCGCATGGCGGAATTTTAAAATTCTGCTCCACAGACGCCGTTTCAAAATCAGGCGCCGCGCGCGCAAAATAGTAGAATTTTACGCAGCGGATCGTCGTACCATTCAAAACGGCGCCTATACGCATTTGCGGAATTTTCAAATTTGACTAGAACGGCAGGCTAGCAATCATGGCGAAATTTATCGGACGCACGGAGTGGTTTTAAATTTAGCCAAACGCCTTTCATTTTAATAGCGCTGAAATGACATAGCGCGCTACATTTTTAATTTAGCCAGCATACCGCGCCGCTAAATTTTAAAATTCCACGCGCGAATTGAGCTGTAAATTGAGCCGCAAATTTAAACTGTGCATCAAAATTTTGGCTAAATTCACTCATCAAATTTTCCTGCCGATTTGAGCCTGTTAAAAGCAAATTTGCCGTATAATCTCGCGAAATTTCAGGGAGCCAAGGTGCGCAAAAACATAAAATACCTAATTTACAAGTTTCTTTTAGGCAATGTCTTTTTGGCAGTTTTTTTGATTTCATTTTACGTTGCTTCATTGCACCTCTCAAAACTTTTAAATGTTGATATAATAGACCTTTTGAAGGGATATTTTTTATTCCCGGGCGATATTCGTCTGCCTTTTACGACGGTAATTCTTGAGTTATTTTCCTTCTATATCAGTAGCAGTTTGAGCGATTTTTATGTCAAAGGCATCGATCGTAAGTTAAATTTTATATTTTTCATCGCCTTTGCAACGATAGGAATTTTAGCCCTTACCGCCATTATTCTTATCGCAACATTCGGTTTTATGATATATGGTATGGATTTAGATAAAAAACTAATGGCAATTTTATCCGCCGCGGCATTATTCATGGGCATCTGCTCAACGGTATATTTATTTCGCAAAAGCGATTACGAGCTCGGTAAATTTTTACAAATCATCAGCCGAAAAAGAAGCGGGGAGATCGATAAAAAACTATTCCCTATCTTGCTGCTTATTATATCTGCAACTTGGTTGGGCCTTATCTTTTTTGCATCTAGATAAAGCTAAATGCCCAGTTTAAATTTCGTCCGTATGCGCTAAATTTAATAGGCGTAAATCACCCGCACGGCGCGACGGAATTTTAAGCACGAAATATTTTTTATCAAAATTTAAACCTACGCATTATAATTGCAAGAATTAAAAAGGACGACAATCGGTTATGAAAAAACATATATTAATCGCGATTTTAGGCTTACTTTGCGCCTTTATAGATATTAATTACATAGGTTTTCTTATCGCATTAAATTTGATGGTAGTCTTGGTTTGCGCCGCTTTTCCTTTTATGAAAAAGAATTATATATTTTTTCTACTGCTTGTCGTAAATTTAGCTTTGTATTTTAACGCTATCGACACTCCTTTTGAAAAGCCCGAGCTTTGGACTTATAGCATACCCACACTGGCAAATGCGACATATGTGCTAGTCGCTTTAGTTTATGCTTCGGGATTTGTCGCTTTTGTCCCGCTTGCGGCATACATCTGTTTTTTATACTCGCTCTGCGTCGTTGCTTGCGGCATACGTGAAAAATTTCAAAGCTTACGCTAAATTTGCGATCAAAATTTTAAGCTGCTATTGCGTATAATTTCGCAGAATTTTAAGGATTGCGTATGAAAATATATTTCTATAAATTACTTTTAGGCATCTTACTGACGGGCATATTCTCGTTCTCGCTCGGCTTTACTTTATCGCACGTAGGCATCATATCAAATGCGGTTTTTGGCGTACCGCTATTGCCCTACGCTTCCTTGGGCGCCGAGGTCGCAAAAGCTATCCTAACGATAATATCCGCATTTTATATCGCAAATAAAATTATTAATTTTCGCATTTTAGGCATCGATTGCAAGCTAAATTTTATATTTTTTATCGCCTTTTCGACGATAGGCGTGATTATCGTTTCTTTTCTGTCTTTGTTTTTGATTTTCGGCATGATCGTATGGCAGAAATCTGATACGGCATTTGCGGCGATGTGCCTATCCCTCGGATCGATTTGGACCGCCTGGCTATTTCATATCAGTGAATACAAGCTTGGGGCTTTCTTGCAAAATTGCAGCCCTAAAAGGAAATATAATATAGATAAAGTGCTAGTGTTCGTCATAATAATAATAGTTGCGCTGATTTTTATATCGGCAGTAATATAAACCTTTCATTTTAAAATTTTAAACCAGCCGTAGAATTCGTTCGCTTCTAGGTGCGGATCGCCCGCGCTGGAGATGAAAAGCGGCCGTAGCGCGGTATTTGCTCTAAAATTTCCCGCGTCCCTCATCTGCGCGCTGTAAAAAATAAGCGCGTGGCTCGCAAACTGCGCAAACTCGTCAAACGAGCTCGCACCCGCTTCTATCATCGTTACTTTCGCGTCCACAGGCAGCGACTGCGAGACCTCTACCTTGCGATCCGCGACGCCGAAAAGCGGAATGCTCGCATCAAAATCCGAAAGCTCGCGGCGCGAGTATATCCAAACATCGGGCGCGCGCGGCTTTAGGTTTTGCGGCGCAACGCGCGCGTCTAGCGCCGACATATCGGCTCTGCCTGCCGAAGCGCTAATTTCGTCAAATTTAGCCGCACGCACATCCAGCGTCGGTCTGTCGGCGCGCACGGTCTGCCCGCCCACGCCTACGTAATCGCACACGCCGCGCAGCTCGTGCACGAACGCGCGCTGCTTCTCGCTGCCGATCCGCCCATGCACCGCGCCGTTTAGCGTGGCGTTGATTTTTATAAAGCAAAAACCGCTCTCGCGCGCCAGATAAAACGGTTCCGCAAGCTCCGTCGCCGCGGCGCGGCAAACGTCAAATTTCACCTCTATGCCACCGCGGCATAAAATTTCCGCACCGCCCGCAGCCTGCGCGTTCGTATCGCGCGCGCCGATTACCACGCGCGATAGCCCGAGCTGTGCCAAAAGCTCGGCGCAAGACGGGGTCTTGCCGCGGTGCGCGCAAGGCTCGAGCGTGACGTAGGCGCAAGCGCCGCGCAAAAGCCCGCCATGGCGGTTTAAGATGAAATCATAGGTGAAGCTTGGCTGCAAGAGTGCGCTTTTCAGAGCCTTTGTGTTTTGAAATTTAACGCCGAATTTGCGGGCGTATTCGCAAGCGAAATCCTGCGCAAAATTTGCGTCCAGATCGCACAGCACGGCAAAAACAGCATTTGCCTCGGCGTGTAAAAAGCCCGCCTTTTTATGCGCGCCTATGCCAAGAACCCTGCCGCCCCTATCCAGAAGTACGCAGCCCACGGCGGGGTTGGGTAGCGTCAGAGCCTGATAGCGCCACGCAGCCCGCAGCGCCAAATCCATGTAAAATTCGTCGTTCATACAAAATCCAAAATTTAAATTGTCCTGCTCCGCCGCGATTGCTTAGCCGAATTGCGGCTAGTCGGCAACCTTCTCTGCCCGCAACAGATTACGCCTCGGACGCAACCCGCTTGCCCGCCTACGCTCGCCCGTGCCGTACCGATGCCGACTCACGTTCCAAATACGTTTGCCGCTACAAGCCTCGCTTTAAGCGCCAAATTTATCAGAGTGCAAGCCGCGCGCCGTATGTGTAGGAGCAAGATTCCGCGCGGGAACAAAACTGCGAAATCTTACCACAGGTTTTAGAATTTTATCCTAAATCGTAAATTTTGCGGCGTCCGTTTCGCGCGCCAAAATTTTCGCCTATCGTGCAAACGAACGTCTACCAATAGCGCGCATAAACGCGGATTTTGCGAAGTCAAATTTTAATGGAGCGCTAGGGCAAAACAGCGAGCGGGCGC
>NZ_CALIJF010000365.1 GCF_938018035.1 uncultured Campylobacter sp.
TCAAGTCCGATAGCGAAGAAAAATACCGCCATGAGCACATCATTTACCAAAAAATGCATCGATTCGTCAAGTTTCGCAGAACCCACACCTATGGTAAAACTCAAATGCAAAAACGCTTCGTAATATTTCGATAAAAATTCTACGTTTTGAGCTACGATCGCAAAAACCGCGGATAGAAGTAATATAACGCCGGCGCTACTTTCGCTTGATAAAATTTTCTTAATGATATGTTGCACATGCTTCCTTTAAAAATTTTGCCTTAATTTTATGCAAATTTTAATTAAATTTTTATCAAAACGGGCTAGTTGCTCGGTAAATTCGGCATTATTAGCATCGCATAAAGTATTATAAACATTATGATCGTAGGGCCTTCGTTGATCGCACGGAAGTATTTTCCGCTCCTGTGGCACTCATTTTTTTCAAATTTATACATATAATAATACAGCCACAAATGATAACAGATTAGCAAAACTCCGGCTAGTAATTTTATATGAAAATATCCCATTTTCATAAGCCCCGGATTTAAAATGATAAGCATCACGCCGCTAAAAACCGTCACCGCCATTGCTATCCAGCCGATCGCGTGATAGAGCATCCGCTCCATCTTTTTAACGACCTTTACAAAATCCGGTTTGTCTAAATTTTCAGCGTGATATACATACAAGCGCGGCATGTAAAACAGCATCGCCATCCATGAAATAAAGCCCGCAAAATGGACAAATTTAAACCAATAGTAACTCATTTTTTCTCCTTAATCTCTCATTAAAATTTCTTTTCGCGCTTCGAATTCCTCTTTAGAAATCGCGCCTTTTTGATACAGCTCAAAGAGCGCATCGACTTTTTTTATACGTCCTTCGTAGTCGTCCTCCTCCGTCTCGCTTGCAAAAGCATTTAAATCTTCTATCCAAATTCCTACGAAAAATATATCTAGCAAAATCCAAATTCCCCAAATCGCCCAAAACAAAAAGCCCACTAAAAACCATAGTGTAAAACTTCCCAGCCAAAATAGCGCGATTTGAGCAAATCCGCTGATAAATTTGCCGCAATAAATTCTATGCAGTCCGCCGCCGATCGGCATAGCTGCGATCCACGAAAACGCACCTAAAAACCAAAGCGCGTAAGCGATATAATTATTTCTCTTCATTTTTTTCCTTTTTTGCGGCGCGTAAGCCCTGAAAAATAAAAATCACGACGGCTAGATCTATCATCACATCGGCGAAATTAAACACCGCAAACTCAAACCACTTATGCCACGCGACGTAATCGACCACGCCGCCGCGAATAAAGCGATCAAGTAAATTTGAGCAACCTCCCGCGAGCATCAGCGCAAACGGCATCCAATGCTCGCAAAAGAGCTTTTTATGACAAAATACATACGCCGCAAGTACCGAGATCAGCGCGATCTGGATAAATTTTAAATTTTCGCCCAAAAACGCAAACATCGAAAACGCAACGCCGCGGTTAAGCGTAAGCTCTAGCGAAAAAAATTCTCCTTGCCACGAAAAGCCGTTTAAAAACAGAAGTTTGATCGCTTGATCGATTGCAAAAATCACCGCGAAAAGCAGGATAAATTTAATACAGGTCTTAGCCATCTCGCAGCCTAAATTTAAATATGTAAAGCCTGCATTTTTTATCCGCGCCTTTTGTACCGAGCCATGAGCTTGTCGCGCCGTAAAATTTCACCGCAACGCTACTCATTTAGGGCTTTGGTAAAAAATTTCTCGACCTCGTCCATTCGCTTTTGCAGCAGTTTTTCGTTTTTGCCCTCGATTAAGAGGCGGATAACGTTTTCGGTGCCGGAGTAGCGAAAGAGCGAGCGGATTTTGTCCGCTTTAAGGCTTGTTTCAAGCTCCTTTAGCCCTTTTAATTTTTCAAGCGGTTTTTTATCCGCAATCTTTAAATTCCGTAAAATTTGAGGATACGGCTTAAGCATCGATGAGAGTTCGCTCGCTTTTTTGTGCATATCTAGCATGCAAGCGGCGAATTGCAGCGCGCTTGCGATGCCGTCGCCCGTTTTGGCGTAATCGCCGAAGATCACGTGCCCGCTCTGCTCGCCGCCAAAATTTGCACCAAGTTCGTGCATCGTCTCAAGTACAAATTTATCGCCTACATTGCAGCGATGAAGCGCGATGTCGTGTTTAGCTAAAAAATCCTCCAGCGCAGAATTACTCATCACTGTGGCTACCATTTTATTGCCTGCTAAGCGATTTTTTCCTTTCAAATAGACTGCTAAAATTCCAAGTAGCGCGTCGCCGTGGATGATCTCGCCGTTTTCATCCACGACTACGAGCCTATCGGCATCCCCGTCGAAAGCAAAGCCGACGTCGGCGCGCAGGCGCCTTACCTCTCCGGCTAGACCTTGCGGGCTTAGCGCACCGCAAGCATCGTTGATGTTTTTTCCGTTAGGTTCGTCGCCGATGACGATCGTTTCGGCTCCCAGCTCGTTAAATACCGTAGGCGCGACCCTGTAGCTTGCTCCGTTTGCGCAATCAAGCACGACGCGAAGCCCGTGCAGCGTCTTTTGCTTCGGGAAGGAATTTTTAATATGCACGATATATCTGCCGATGACGTCGTCCACGCGCTTTGCGGCGCCGATTTGCATCATTTTGGTGCGCGCTTCGGCGATGAGCTCGTCGTTAAAATAAATTTTTTCGATCTGCGCTTCCTCTTTTTCGTCGAGTTTGAAGCCTTCGCTGTTGAAAAATTTAATACCGTTGTCGTAGTATGGATTGTGGCTCGCGCTTATCATGATGCCCGCGTCGCAGCGCATGTCCTCCGTAAGAAAGGCAATCGCAGGAGTAGGCATCGGTCCGATCTGGCGGACGTTGTAGCCCACCGAGGTAAGGCCTGCTACGATCGCTGTTTCTATCATATAGCCGCTTCTGCGGGTATCTTTGCCGACTAAGATCATATTCGTAACGGAATTTTTCCTAAAATAAATTCCAGCTGCCATTGCTACGCGCATTGCAAGCTCGGCGGTCAAAAATTCTCCCGCTTTGCCTCGTACGCCGTCCGTTCCGAAAAGTTTCATTATCAAATCCTCAATTCAAATAAATTTTTCTTATTCTAGCAAAAATTTTGTATAATTATCATTTATCAAACAAATTTTTAAGGAGCCAGTGCTTGAGAGGAATCATCAAAACGCATCTCGATCAAAAACAATACGGTTTTATAAAAGGCGATGACGGCAAGGATTACTTTTTTCGTTATTCGTCGTTTGATGATACGGATAAAAGTAAAATATGTGAAAAACTTCTGGTAGATTTTGATCCAAAAGCAACGCCAAAAGGATACGTAGCCATAAAGATACAGGTGGTAGGTAAAGGAGCTGTAGGTTATACATCACCTGATAAATTTCTCTGTAGTGTAACGGATAAATTTAGAGATTTTGAAATTCTTGAATTTTCGAAATGGATGGTAATGGGTAGCTCTAGGAATCCTAACGAAGCGAAAGAAGATATGATTAATCGAGCTAAAATGATTGGAGCAAACGCACTTGTAAAAGTAGAATACTTTCGATCCACGGGGGAAGAAACGAGCGACAGCGGAAGAGGAACACATTATTTTACCATACATAGTTGTAGAGCAATAGCGGTAAATATAGGTAAGAGAGTCGTTAATGGCAGTATAATTGACGATTTTATTTGTATTGATAAAAGAGCCGCTTATTTAAAAAGTAAACTTGTTGCAAAAACAAGAAGAGCTAAATTGTATAGGCTGATATTTTGGATAGTCATATTGTGTGTATCTTTAGGTTTATACGTTTCGAATAGAGTAATATTTGCAGTTATCCTTATCGTCATAGCGTATATATTTAGTCATGCTACGAATTACGATTGGTGGCTAGTAGAAATTTGAGAGCAAACAAGTTTTAAATACCGCTTAAATTAAGCGTCGATTAAATATTTTTTACGTATAATCGCAGGTTCAAATTTAACCGAAAAGGAACGTTATGGCAAATCACAAATCCGCCGAAAAACGCGCGAGACAAACCATAAAAAGAACGGAGCGAAATAGATTTTATCGCACCAGAGTAAAAAATATCACAAAAGCCGTAAGAGAGGCGGTCGAGAGCAAGGATCTAGACGCAGCGACTCAGGCTCTAAAAACGGCTAATGAAAGCTTTCACAGCTTCGTAAGCAGGGGCTTTTTGAAAAAACAGACCGCGAGCAGAAAAGTAAGCCGCCTAGCCAAACTCGTAAATTCTTTAAAAACCGCCGCGTAAGCGCTCCTTACGCATAAAATTTAAATGCTAGCCGATAAACTAAAGCCTTTTTTGGATCGCTACGACGAGCTTTCGCGCATGCTTAGCGATCCCGCAGTTACCGCAGATATCGCTAATATGACGGCGCTATCTAAGGAGCAGCGCAATATCGAGCCGATCAAAGAGGCGGCTAGCGAGTATCTTAAAATTTTAAATCAGATCGAAGAGAACAAAGCTCTGCTAAGCGATGCCGATCTCGGCGAGCTAGCCAAAGAGGAGCTTAAAAGCTTAGAGATGCAAAAGCCGCAGCTCGAAGAAAAAATCAAAATTTTACTGCTTCCGAAAGACCCTAACGACGATAAGAATATCTTTCTTGAGATTCGCGCCGGTACGGGCGGCGACGAAGCGGCGCTGTTTGCGGGAGATCTGCTCGGCGCGTATCTGCGCTATGCCGATCTTCGCGGTTATAAATGCGAGATCGTAAGCACTAGCGAAGGCAGCGTCGGCGGTTATAAAGAAGCGATCTTGCTCGTAAAGGGCGCGGGAGCGTATTCGCGGCTGAAATTTGAAGGCGGCACCCACCGCGTGCAGCGCGTCCCCGAAACGGAGAGCCAGGGCAGGGTGCATACCTCTGCAATCACCGTCGCCGTCATGCCCGAGATCGAGGATAGCGAGATACAGATCAATCCAAATGACCTTCGCATCGACGTTATGCGTAGCTCCGGACACGGTGGACAGTCCGTAAATACCACCGACAGCGCCGTCCGCATCACTCACATCCCGACCGGCTTAGTCGTCACCAACCAAGACGGCAAGGACCAGCACAAAAACAAAGAGGCGGCGATGAAGGTGCTAAAGGCGCGCCTTTACGATATGCAGGAGCAGGAGCGCTTAGAAAAAGAGCGCAAAGATCGCAAGGATCAGGTAGGCACCGGCGACCGCTCGGGGCGAATTCGTACCTACAACTATCCGCAAAACCGCATCAGCGACCACCGCATAAATTTAACTCTCTACCGCCTCGACGCGATAATGGCAGGGGGCTTGTTCGACGAGATCATCGATCCGCTCATAGCGCACTCTCAAGCTGAAGCGATCGCAAATGCGGGCTATTAGCCTTTTAAAATTTTAATTTTAATCCTTATATTTTCAAAATTTTGCTGCGATTATGCTGAAAGGTTTACTTAAATTTAGCCGCGAGCATTCGGAGCAATGTATTTAATGGCTTTCGCCTCGGTAAATTCACTTAAATTTCGTCGAGGTCGCAGCCGTCGCTTGAAATCCGCCTTTTTAAATTTTATCGCTGCGCCGCAAGCGTTTTAAATTTCGCCGCTTTTTTTTAAATGCGCGTCTAAAACGCCGCTTTAAAATTTATGCAGACGCGAGCAGGTGAGGGCCGCCGCGATAAATTTTAAGTTAAATTTTATTTCTAGCCATTTTTTAATTCGTTTCTTATTTTTAATATATTAAAACCCCGCTACGTTTCATTTGCAAATTTGAAACGTATTTCTAAAAAGGAAAATCAATGAGTGAAAGAAATTTACAAATTTTAGGTTGGGCGGGCACATGCCTGTCGGTCATCATGTACGTATCCTATGTGCCGAACATAATGGCAAATTTAGACGGCAACAAAGTCCCGTTTCTCCAGCCGCTCGCAGCCGCGATAAACTGCACGATATGGGTCAGCTACGCTTTTAAAGTCCAAAAAGGACTATCCGCTCGCCGCGGCGAATTTTCCGGGGATCATCTTTGGGCTACTAACCGCAATAACGGCGCTTTAAACCGTGCTTTTAGCGGCTTGATAAATTCAAAATCGCCCGCGCCGTATCTTGCCTGCCGCGTCTGTACAGCGCGCCCGCCTGCCAGGCTGAGTCCGAGCTAACTTTGTCGCAAGCGCACCCGCACCTTACATATCCATTACGACGCGGCTTTAAATTTCACAAAATCGCCCGCGCCGCATTCAAATCCGCCGAATTTAAATAACTTTTATACAAAATTTGATAAGCTTATTTCGGTTAAAATTTTATCTTTAAAAGGACGAAAAATGAAAAAGGTCATCACTTGCGTCGATCAAAATGCGCTTGCCCCAGCGGTTAGAGATTACGGAATTTACGTCGCTAAAACCTTGGGTGCCGAGCTCGTGTTTATTCACGTGGTTGAAATCCCGGAGCTTGGCGAGAATTTTTATGGGCTAGCCGCAGGCGGGATCGTCCTAGGAGAGAATGATATCCTTGCAAATAGCTACGGAAGTCCCACATTAGGCGGCGTGGATGCGGAGAAAGACCACGAAGAAGCCGAAGCGATGCTGGATGAATATATCTGCGCCGCGACTGCTGCGGGCGTAAAGGCGAGTAAGATCATTAAAGATGGCGATTTCATCGATGTTATCGCTGAGTACAAGGACGAAGCTGAAATTTTTGTACTCGGTATCAAGGGCTCAAATAACGAGGACGTAGGCTTTAACGCAAGCGTGCTGATAAAGGAGCTTCACGTGCCGTCGCTGCTCGTGAATAAGGAATTTTCACCGATTAACTCCGTGCTCATCGCATTTGACGGCACTGACGCGGCGAAACGCACGCTTGAGTTTATAAAGAGCTCAAAGCTTCTTGCGAGCGCACATAAGCATGTCTTGCACATCAATGCGGGTGCCGCAGAGGGTGAGCGGATGCTGGATCTAGCGCGCGAAATTTTAGGCACTCAAAACGCCACTTTCAAATACATCCAAGCGGAAGTGCCCGCCGATGAGATCATCAAATATCGCCGCGCCAATAACCTCGATCTGATCGCTACCGGTGCCTTTACGAAGGGCTTTTTCAAAAAGCTCTTTTTAGGCAGCGTTTCCGAGGATATTTTGCACAATGCGCTTGTACCGGTGCTAGTGCTATCGTAATCGCAAGACCAAACGCCGATAAGCGCTAAATTCCGTCGCTTATGTTATTTTAAAGTGGCGGAATTTTAAAATTTTAAAATTTTAAATCCTTCGTTTTTCAAATTTATATACTTTTTAAAATTTATATAAATTTTGCTTAAGAATTCGTCAATAGATCTTATTAAATTCCGTTAAATTAGTAATTACATATAAAATTTTATGATTTAGTTTATTAAAAATTTTA
>NZ_CALIJF010000366.1 GCF_938018035.1 uncultured Campylobacter sp.
GACTTCTCTTGGCTGACGCGCGAGGTGTGGAGCAATTGGCAATTCCAGAAAAATTGCTACCTTCCGGGCATGGAGCAACGAAATCGGCTTCAAGATTATCGAACCAATAAATAACAACAAGGCATTAATATCAATAAAAACATATGAAAAAGATATAACAAGGATGTAAAATGGCTCAGCAGCAAGTAGCAAAAGTGCTTTTAACAGATAGTAACTGGATAAATAAGACTCAGGCCGTTATGCAAGAAAACGTGATGAGTTTATTTGAAAAATTTTATCAAGGGGCGCACGATTTAGTTTATTCAACCGCCTCGACGACGATCATAATTTTAATAGTTGTATTTTGGCTATTAAATAGGCTAAAAAATGGATATCCAACGCGAGAGGAGACATTTAATGCTATAAAATACATAATCAGGCTTTGCTTTATTTTTGCAGTTCTTAGTTCATTTGAAGCATATACGGGCGCTTTATACTTCCTAACTATACCTGAAAATACGATAACTGCGACGGTGAGCTCGATTTTTCAGAGTCAAGATTTCGGAACGATTGTAACGGAATCGGCCAATAGGGTGGATAATTTAAGAGCTTTAATGTGGGACTATGGAACAAAAACTTATTTAAAATCACAAGAATGGTCATTTTTGGGATTAAGCTTTAATGGTCCGAGTGATTATATAATGGCAGGGGTTGTAACGGCATTTTTAATGATCCCGTTTTGGATATTTTACCTAGTATTTTTTATTCTACTAATCGGCATCACGATCGTTATATTTTTTAGCAAATTCGTGGCATTTTTGATATTAAGCACGCTGCCGCTAGTGCTGCCATTTTTGATAACGCCGCGCTTTTTGCCGTATTTATGGAGCTGGTACAAGCTATACCTATCATACGCCATCATCGCTCCTTTGGCATTTATAGCCCTAAATTTAGCAATGAATCCGATCATAGAGCTTGAGAAATATCAAAACGTCATAGGCGAATTATTTATAAAGCAGTTTGAATATTTGATTACTGGAGCAATTACTTGCATAACTGCGCTTTTCATAATCAGAAAAATACCAAATTGGATAAATGCGGTACTGGGAACACAGATGGAAAGTGGAGCGGGCGGAGTAGTCGCAGGCGCGGTAGCTGGTGGTATACTTGGAAAAACTTTACTGGGCGGGCTAGCTAGAAAAGCAACCGGTGGTAGCTTTATCGGTGGGGCACTGCAAAGCTTTGGTAGAGCAACCGGCGGAAGAGCAGTAGGGCAAATTACAAAAGCAGGAATAGATGCAAGCGTAAATCTTGGAAAAGATATAGGCAAGGGCTCAAAAATGCTAGCGAAGGGCGCCTACGACGTATATAAAACGTTTCGCGGCGGATACGCGGTGCCGTAAGGCTAAAATTTAGAAAATTTTTTAAAAGGGGTAAAAATGTTTGCACAAGCTACGATCATAGGAAATTTGACCAAAGGCATTGAGCTTAGATACACGGCAAGCGGTATGGCCATAGGTAATACTGCAATAGCCGCGTCGCACAAATTTAACGCGGCAAACGGCGAGAAGCGGGAAGAAACGTGCTTTATAGATGTCACTTTTATGGGTAAAAGCGCGGAAATAGCCAACCAATACCTGTCCAAAGGCTCAAGGATATTCATCGAAGGTAGACTAAAATTTGACCGATGGACGGACAATAGCGGACAAAACAGAAGCAAGCATAGCGTAATCGTCGATAAAATGATAATGATTGATACCAAAGATAGGCAAGAAGCTGGGCAAAACGAGCAAGCTCATCCTGCGCCGCAGATAGAAAACGAATATACAGATAACGCGCAAGACGCGCCATTCGACTAATAAATTTTTGAAGGAGTAAAAAATGAACCTAAATTACATAACAGGTACATACGACAATGTCCCATTCTCGCAGCTTAACAAAACGGCAAAAATTGTAATTTTGCAAGAAAGACTTACAAGGGAGTTTAAAGAAAATGAAGTAATGAAACATGTGCTTGAATCGTTTTTTATAATAGCCTATGATGGAAATGATGTTAACGTTTCTGATATTCAAAAAATTTATGACAATTTGACGGAAGAACAAATTATGCAGATACAAAGCATAATAAAAATAGCTTATAATGCAGCAGGTATGTAAAATGCAAAATGCGATAATCATTATTGAAAGTCCAAATAAATGCGACAAGATAGAACATATAACAGGTGCGAAGGTTTACGCCACAAAAGGGCATTTTAAAGAACTAGCAAAGGAGATAGTGGTCGATTATGTCGACTATGAGCCGATATTTGAGATGAAAGAGCAAAGCAGGCATAGAATGAACGAAATTTTTAATGACTGCAAAGGCAAAGACGTCATCATAGCCACCGACCCGGATCGAGAAGGATACGGCATAGGCTACATGGTTTATGAGACGATTAAAAATGTCGCAAAAAGTGTAAAGCGCGCCGAGTTTCACGAAATAACCGAAAGCGGCATCAAAAAAGGGCTAGATAAAGCCGTGCCGTTTGCAAGCTCAAATTTAAAGGAATTCGATAGCTTTAAAGCACGAGCAGTAGGCGATAAGCTGGTGGGCTTTATCATGTCGCCCGCTTACATCAACAAGCTCAACGACAAAAATTTATCCGTCGGCCGAGTTCAAACGCCGGCACTTGCCTTGATCGTAAAAAGAGAGCTTGAAATAAAAGAATTTTTGGCAAGCCCTGCTTCAAAACAGATCGACTACAAAATCAAAGTAAAGCTAAAAACCGGCAGCGGCGTAGAATTTACGGCCGTTAACGATAATATTTTTATCTCAAAAGACGAAGCGAACGCAAAAATCGCCGAACTTGGCGGCAGCAGAGCAAAAGTCTATCAAATAGATACGAAACAAAGCCAAATCAAGCCGCAAGCTCCGTTTAGAACCAGTCAAATGCAAGAGACGGCAAATAAAAGACTAGGCTTTAGCTCGGATAAAACCATGAGCCTAGCTCAAAAGCTATTCGAAAAAGGCCTCATCACATATCATAGAACCGATAGCAATACCATATCGGACGAGTTTATAAATGAGGTGGAAGCTAAATTTAAAGGGCAAGAATGGTACGAGAAAAAAATATATAAAGCCGGCAGCCAAAGCCAAGCGGAGGCTCACGAAGCGATCCGTATAAGCCACGTACACGATTATGGCGAGATGGATGAGATCGCCGGGCGCGAAAGCCTAACGGATGACGAAAAATCGCTTTATGAGCTTATTTTTCTAAATTCAGTCCTAAGCCAAGCCAAAAATGCCGTAAACGAGAATAAAACATACGACATAGACATCAAAGCTCTAAGTTTTAAGGCTAAGACCGGCAAATGTATTTATAAAGGCTTTAAGGGGGCTTTAAAAGAGCAAGCGGACAATGAAGACGAGCAGGACAAAGAGGTGACGGAAATAGAGCTAAATTTAAATCAAGGCGATGAAGTCGAGGTGTTGGGCTTTGAGCTACAAGAAGTTAAAAAACAAGCTCCGCAACACTACAAGGAAAGCAATTTTATCTCCCTTTTAGAAAAAGAGGGTATCGGTAGACCAAGCACGTATGCGACGTTTCTACCTACGCTTTTAAAACGAGAATTCGTGATTATCGAGACCAAAGGCAAAAATCAAAACATAGTGGCCACGAATAAAGGTATAAGCTTCATCGAAAGCGTTAAAAAGGACGACGAGTGGATCACACAAAGCGAATTTACAAAGCAAATGGAAAGCGTACTAGACGAAATAAGCATCGGTAAAGTAAATTATCTCGATTTCATAAAACCGCTGCACGAAAAAATGGGCTTTAAAGAGCTAAGCAATGGCGAGACAAAACCGCCGAGTGCGGCTCAGCTGGACTTTGCGAAAAGCATAGCCTCAAATTTAAAAATAGCATTGCCGGACGGCATCGAAACGGACTGGAAAATTTGCTCGGATTTTATAAATAAGAATAAAGATAAGGCCATCCGTCCGCCGAGCGACAAACAAATCAAACTAGCGCAAGATCTGGCAAAAGATAAAAAGCTGGAGCTACCCAAAGGTTACGATACCGATCTGAAAATTTGTAAGGCGTTTATAGAAAAGGCATTGAAGAGGAAATAACATGGTTGTGGACAACACCGAAATCTTTTTTCGTGTTTGCCGTAAAACGACAATCGATAAAGAGCAAGATATAGCCGGGATTTATTTCGGTAAAAAATATAAGGATACGTTAAACCCTGTATTTTTTGACATTTTTAAAAAATACAGGAGAAACTTAGAAAGTCGTTATGAGTGTATTATCGGCAAAGATGATTTTATATGCTTTGCAACGCAAAATAAGAAAAAATTTATTAAAGAGTTTGGCAGCGTACGTTCGGAACTCGCTTCATTTTTAGAGCATTATTTAAATGATCCAGAAGCTGATTATTTTGAAATTTGCTTTTTAAAATCGTATTTCGATACAAAAAGCAAAACGGGACGAAAAGGGAAAGAATGAGCCAAATTTCAACCCAAAACGAGCTGATCGAGCAAGGCTGGATGGCGGATAAAGAAAAGAGGGCCAATGTATATTTTATGAAAGCCAAATACGAGATCGACGACGAGTTTTATACTAGCTTTGACGAGATCAGAGAAGAGCTGCGAGACTATAAAGCGCATTTTAAGGGCAAAATCGTGGTCTGCCCGTGCAATGACGGGAAAAATAGCAATTTTTATAGGTATTTCGCCCTAAATTTTAAAGCTTTTGAGCTAAAAAAGCTGATTACGACGACATTTAACGTCAACGAGCCAAGCTCGAAAGGCACGAAAATAGAGATCACGAGTGACGGCATGAGCGAAACGCAGTTGCGCGGTCGGGGCGACTTTCGCAGTGACGAAGTAAAGGAGATAATCGCGCAGGCCGACATCGTCGTAACCAATCCACCCTTCTCCCTTTTTAGAGAGCTTATAGATATAGCCCAAGGTGGTCAAAAGAAATTTTTAATCGTAGGCGGAACGTATTCGATTACCTATAAAAAGATATTTGAGCTATACAAAAATAACCAAATTTGGCTAGGAAATCACCAAGTAAATATTTTTACTCGCCCGGATGGCAGCAAAAAGCGATTTAGCAACGTATCGTGGTTTACGAATTTAAAAAGCACAAAGCATCAAACCGGCGTAAGACTGATGAAAAAATACAAAGGCAATGAGCACGAATACCCGGAATACGATAACTACAAAATCATAGAAGTGACTAATTATAAAAACATACCGATCGACTATGATGGCGTAATCGGCGTGCCCCTTACGTTCTTTTTACGGCACAACCCGGCGCAGTTTCATATACTAGGCTGCGATTTTGAGATCAAGGAAAAATACCCTGAGCTAGTTAAACAAA
>NZ_CALIJF010000367.1 GCF_938018035.1 uncultured Campylobacter sp.
CATACGATATGTCTTTAAATGCATTATTAATGAAGATGGTACAAAAACTATAATTCCAGATCGAATTGAAAATTTGCAAATACAACCAGGAATAGATAATTTCGACTTTAAAAGTGATAATGGGCTTGCAGCTTCATTTAATCCAGTGTTATCAGAATTATTCGATCCAAATGGTATAGGTAGAACTGTAAACATTAAATTCAAAGATGATTACTATGCAAACTTTAATTCCGAAGATTTAAGCATTACTAGAGATAGCTTTAATTCTATGCCAAAAGTAGAAGTAATTACAAACGATGAAAAGATAAAAAGCGCCTTAGCACTTTATGCTAAAGATTTTATTACTTCTTATGTAAAATATTATGGAAAACTTATTGGCTCCGATGTATTTAATTATAGCGCAGAAGGAAAATATGTTTATTACGGCTCAAAATCGGATGACAAGATTATTCACAATACAATTACGAAAAAAAATATTGATCTAAGTAGAAATATTAAAAAAGGTGATTTTATAGATTCTTTTTTAAAATATCAGCTAGGTGCTCAAAAAGAATATATAGTAAATTTTGTTATTAGTGCTTTGGGTGAGGTTATAATTAATGCATCCCCCACAAAATTATTGGAATACAGATTACTAGTCGGTAAAATAATTGATGAATGGATTATCGATCCCAAAACAGGATTAGATAACGGAAATTTCAACCCCCACAAAGATAAACTATCTAATGGAATTTTATATCTCCTTTCATCCGGAAATGATACTGTTTCAGGTACTGATAAAGATGACATAATGATAGGCGGAAATGGCAGCGACACCTTATATGGAGAGGATGGTAACGATAGGATTTTCGTTGGCAATAGAAGTAAGGATAAACTCGGAGATGACGGAACCGATTTATCGTCAAATACTGCCGTAGGCGGAGGCGGTCACGATACTATATACGGAAGCAAGGGAAGTGATACTTTATACGGCGACTTTGATTCTACAATAGATAATCTAACCGATATTATACTTAGTAAAAGCGGAAACGATATTATATATGGAGGAGAGGGTAACGATACTATATATGGAGGAAACGGAGACGATTGGCTTCATGGCGGTGCCGATAGCGACACCATATATGGAGGAAAAGGAGATGATAAAATTTATGCTTCTTCATCAAAAGTTAATGAAGACCTAGGCGGAAAAGACTTTTTATATGGAGGAGAGGGTAACGATACTATCGTAACGGATGGAGGGAACGATTTCGTCTATGCAGGAAGCGGAAACGATACCATAACGGCTCTTTACGGAACAAATACCATATTTACCCATACTGATGAACACAAAGGCAACGATCTGGATGATGAAGAAAGCGAGAATACCGTCACTTTAGGAGACAATAATAATTTTGTTTACGGAGGCAAGGGAAAAGATAGAGTAGTGGGCGGAAGTGGAGATAACACTATAAATTTAGGCGACGGCAAAAACAAAGTATATCTAGGCAATGGTCACAATAGCGTAAAAACAGGTAAAAACGATGATTTTATAGTATTGGGAGATGCCTCTGGCGTTCTAGGTAATACCATCTATGCCGGTAAAGGCAAAGATATCGTAAGAAGCGGTAGCGGAAACGATACTATAAATGCAGGGGATGATGATGACGCTGATGAGCTATACGGCGGAGATGGTTATGATGTATACTCCGTAGATAATAATGATATTATAAGCGATAGCGACGGGAGCGGTGTCGTATGGTTCGGGCACGCCAATCACCATCTAAAAGGAGGGGTAGAAACGGCGCCAAATTCTAAAATTTACCAGGCGAACGATTATACCTACTATCTAAACGGCAATGAATTAAAAGTAGTAGATGAACGTACAAAAAAATCTATTATTATTAAAGACTATCACCGAGAAAGAAATGACCTTGGTATAAAGCTGATCAACAAGGTAGAAGTAGAAATCTCCGATGCGCAAGCTATGGAAAACGAAGGAGTCGCCACTCTTACGATTGGCGTAAAGGGGGAGCTCCTAGACGGTCAAGAGATTAAAGTGCGAATGAGAGCGGGCGAAGATCCGATAACTCTTAGTAAAGATAATCCATCTTATGAATATAAATATAGCTGGAAAGACGATTTTATAGTAAACGACGAAAACAATAAAATCAGAAAAGAAAATATCTTTGCCACCATAACCGAGCAAAAAGGCAACCTTGTCGCAGCCATAACAAAGCAAGGTTCCGTTACCATCACCGACGATGATACTCCTATTTACATGAGCGTAGAAGGGAATACCGTCGCAGAGGCTATGGGAAAGATAGAGGGAACTATATTTTTAAGTAGAGAATTGAAAAAAGGCGAATATATCACTGCTTATGCGAACGGTCAATGCATACGAGTAACTCACTCGGGGCAAAAATTCGTAGCCGCTACTTGGAAAGACGATGATATAGAGGAGGAGGATTCTAAATTTTATGGAGGCTTATACGGCGTGTCATCTAACGCAACCGTATATTTAAAAGATAAATCCGGTAAATTTGTTATCGTAGACGACGATAAAGACAAAAAGCCTAACGATCCTAAATATTACGATCCGCTCGTAGTAGATCTTGGCGGAGACGGCATAGAACTCATAAAGATGAACGGAGCCATAAATTTCGATCACGATCTAAACGGCTTTGCCGAAGCTACCGGCTGGGTAGGTAAGAACGAAGCGTTTTTAGCACTTGATAAAAACGGCAACGGCGTGATAGACAACGCGAGCGAGCTTTTTGGAGACGGATCTTCTATGAACGGTTTTGAAGAGCTTAAAAAATATGATTCTAATAAAGATGGAACGATCGATAAAAAAGATGAAATTTGGAGTAAGCTTCTTTTATGGCAGGATAAAAACTCCGATGCGATCTCAAGCAAGGATGAGCTTAGTAATATAAAAGATTCACAGATCAAATCTATCGATCTAAACTACGAAAATAAAAATTTACAAAATGCGGAAAATATAATAAAAGAGGTCTCAAAAGTTACCTTTAAAGATGGTAAAACCGCGGAGATAGCTGACGTAAATTTCAAAGTCGATCCAAGCGACTCAAGGGCGCCTAATGTGCAGATCACTCCTGAAATTTTAAACCTACCTAACGTGTCGGCAATGGGTAATATGTATGATCTGCACTCTGCGATGAGCCTAAACGCAGCTCTTAAAACCGCACTGCAAAATTATATAAGCTTGTCGCCTAAAGATAGAAAAGCCGCGATAAAATCTCTGATTTATAAATGGGCCGGAGTTGAAAACAATCCTACTAGCGGCAGAGGCGCGATGAGCGATGCAAGGGAGCTAAATGTCTACGAAGCATTAACCGGAGAGGAATTCGTCCACGTAAGTCAAGGAAGACATCCAAATTCTACAGTATCAAGCTACCTGCATGAGCTATATCAGAGGTTTGAGGATTACGTATACGCTCAGATTGAGCTTCAAATAACCTATAAAAACGTACTGGATACCGAATATATGGTGCTTAATAACGAAACACAAAAGCTGGATTATGATTTTAGCGCCTTTAAAAACAAGATGAAGGAACTCTATGCCGATAAAAAATATGAAGAGATGGTAAATTTAAAAAATCTAGTCAAGTCCGCTGCGGCTTATAAGCCAAATTTGGCCCTAGCGTTAAGCAAAAACTTAACCGCTCTGGGCGTGGAAAATCCTGCGATATATAAAGTTTTAGCAGATAAAATTTTAAAAGGCGACGACGGAGAAAACTCCATAAGCGGAACCTCTCAAAACGACTATATCGATGCAGGGGGCGGAAACGATAAGATTTACGCAGGCATCGGGGATGATGTTTTGGTGGGCGGAAAAGGCGATGATTATCTAGAAGGTGGAGCCGGCGATGATACTTATATCTTCAACATAGGCGACGGGGCCGATACTATACTGGATGGCGGCGGATCTGATACGATTAAATTCGGAGCCGGTATAAGCAAAGATGATATAATGGTAAAGCGCGCCGGCGATGATATAAAGATTTCGTTTAAAAACAGCGAGACGGACTCTATCCTGCTACGATGCAACGCGACGAATTCGAGCTATTTTATAGAGAATTTTATATTCGCAAACGGCGAGACGATGAGTATAGGCGAGATACGGGCCTTGAGTCTAAGAGGTACCGATGACGATGATGTTATAAACGGAACCAATATAGATGACGAAATTCACGGTGAAGCCGGTAATGATACTATCGGTGCTGGTGATGGCAACGATACCCTTTACGGCGGCAATGGTGACGATAAACTATACGGCGGATATGGCAACGATACCCTTTACGGCGGTGATGGTGACGATACTCTTTACGGAGAAGAGAATAACGATATCCTAATAGGCGGAGCCGGTAACGATAGATTAGAAGGCGGCGCTCGTGACGATACCTATGTATTCGGCAGAGGCGACGGAGCGGATACCATCTATGATAACCACGGTGACAACGATACGATCAAATTTAAAGAGGGGATTAGCCTAAAAGATCTAATCGTTAAAAGAGCTGAGAACAATATCAATGACCTTGAAATTTCCATTAAAGGAACAGAAGATAAAATAACGATAAAAGACGCTTATGCGTGGGGTGGATCCGGTTATTACAGCGGAACTATAGAAAAATTCGAATTCGCAGATGGAACTAAACTATCTATTCATGATTTTGAAACACAGACTATGTTTAAAGGAACCGATATCAACGATACCATTATAGGTGCAAATGCTAACGATGAAATTCACGGCGGAGCTGGCGACGATACGATACATTCCAATGGCGGCGATGATATCCTTTACGGTGAAGCCGGTAATGATACTATCGGTGCTGGTGATGGCAACGATACCCTTTACGGCGGCAATGGTGACGATAAACTATACGGCGGATATGGCAACGATACCCTTTACGGCGGTGATGGTGACGATACTCTTTACGGAGAAGAGAATAACGATATCCTAATAGGCGGAGCCGGTAACGATAGATTAGAAGGCGGCGCTCGTGACGATACCTATGTATTCGGCAGAGGCGACGGAGCGGATACCATCTATGATAACCACGGTGACAACGATACGATCAAATTTAAAGAGGGGATAAACAAAGAAAACATCACCTTCCAAAGGGTTGCCAATGATCTTGTATTAAAATACGGCGAAAACGACACCGTCCGTATAAATAATCAATTCGGCGGCGGTGCCATAGAGCAGATCGCGCTTGCTAGCGGAGAGTATATCACTGCCAGCAAGATAAATAAGATCATCGAAGATCTCAACGCTTACGCCTCAAATAACGGTATGAGCAATATCTCGATGGATGATATGAAAAATAATCCGGATATCATGCAGATGTTTGCGAGCGGCTGGGGGAATTAGCCCCCTCTAGTGGTGCGCTCCCTCAATACTGCAGATTGCTCCGCTAACTACTACTCGTAAAACGCCGCCGGTTGCTCGCAAAGGCTACCGGCGGCGGCAATTCCCACCCCTCGCAAAGATATCGTTTTTGTTAGCTTGGATTGTCACCATCCGCTAGGATAAACAACCTCTAAGATGAAAAGCAGCTATTCAAGCGGCGTGCCCAACCAAGCGAGACAGGTAACCACTCGGGCGGGGCAGCTGTTTGAATTGCACATTTGGCTAAAGGCTCGCCTGCTAGAACGAACAGCAGCTCAAGATAGAGGTAGCGGCTATCCACTCTGCTTTGGCACTACATTAAAAATTTATCAAGTGGACGTCCTTGCTTGCGTTAAATTTAAAGTGAGGCCGTGCTAGGACAGACAGGATAGGCGGTCGCTCAAGCGAGCAGTGTATTTGAGCAGAGACTTATCCACTATGGTAAATAGCCGCCCACCCTTCTTCTCTACCTTACGCTAAGTCCTTCGTCCAGGTATTTGATGACGGGATAGATAAATAGCTCTATTACACGTCTTTTGCCTACTTTTACTTCAGCCGTTACGCTCATACCGGGCTCGATCTCCTTTTTGATCCCATCTACGATTAAAAATGTAGAATCCGGTCTGATCTTTACTTCGTAAATTTCTCCCAGCTTCTCATCGTTTATCGCATCGTTTGCTATGTGAATCAGCCTACCCTCTAGCTTGCCGTATTTTTGAAAGTCGAAGGTCTGAACCTTAATCGCTACGCTTTGATTGTTTTCCAGATAGCCTATGTCTTTATTAAGAACGTTTGCTTTGATGATTAAAGGCTTATCGCTAGGCACTATAGAGATTAAATTTTCTTGATTTGTGATGGCAGTTCCTTGCGTATTTACTAGTAGCTTTCCTACAAAGCCGTCAACCGGAGAGGAGATGATCTGCTGTCTGGTTTGAAATAAAATCGCGTTGATCTCTGCTTTTAGCGAGCTTGCTTCTTTTTGTTTGGCAAGCATCTCATCGAGCCACTTAGATATGCTTTGGCTTTTAAAGGCTTCAAGCTCTTTGGCTAGCTCATCTAAATTCGCCTTTTGCTCGGCAAGCTTCTGCTTTGAAATTTTAAGATTGGAGTTTAGCTCGATTACCTTGGATTTGAGCTCATATAGATCCCTGCGCGCTATTATATCTTTTACTTTATTTAGATTGCTTAGCCGTGCCTCATCTATCTTTAAAATTCCGCTTAGTCTCTCGACCTCTAAATTGGTGGAATTTATCCCCATTTGCAGAGCTTGCATCTTTAGATTATATACGTTTATGCTCTCTTCGTAGTCTGATTTTTGCGTATTGTATAAGCTAAGCTCATCTGCGCTGATATTAGCATCTAAGCTCCTACCCGAGCTTAGAGCATCAAGCCTTTTTATCGAGTATTCAAGTAGAGCTAGGCTCTCTTGCTTGGTGGATAAATTTACCGTAGAGACGCTTGGATCGATTAAGATTAGATGATCGCCCTTTTTCACCCGATCGCCCTCTTTTACTAAAATTTTAGAGACGACGCCGCTTTCGAGAGATTTTAAAATTTTAATCTCGCCGTCGGGCACGACTTTGCCGTTAGCGCTTACTACGATATCTACTTTAGCAAATACCATCCACAGCACGGCAAATATCAAAGCCCCGCAAGCGATCCATAAAATAGATCTTCCTAAAGGGTTTTGCGGAGCATCCTCTATCTCGATCAATAAAGGCTTGAACTCGTTTGAATCATCATCTATTCTTTTAAAAATTTTTAGCATTGTTTGCAACTTTAATCTAATAAATTATTTCATAGCATGGCTATTACGTTTAAATATCGCTAATATTTTTATGACGTCTTTGTTTACGCGAAACGGCACCGTATAGCCTTTAAAAACCAGATCCCTAGTATCTTTACGGTTAAGTTTGGGATTTTTTCTAAAACTATATGGGCGATTTGGAATGTCTGAAATTTTAAGAATCAAATCATCTGCAAATTTAGCCGCCCTTTCGGGACTATCCTGTGCGATAAACATAATAATTTTATCCAAATCATTAAGGAATTCTTCGCTGTAGACGAGCTTCATGTCTTAGGCCATTTTTTTAAAAAGCTTATTTAGATGCTCCAGCAGCTCCTCGTGCGAGCAATATTTCAGCTCGCCTCTATCGTCGGCATCTGAAATTTCCATAAGTCTAGCTTCATCCTGTGGGCTTAAATAATTCAGCTCATTATAGCTTATAACGGCGGTAGGATCATTTGCGATTATATCCTCTATGGCTTTAAGCGTTTTAGCGTTTGATGTTTGAATATTTATCGATGCAAGCATGGCTTATCCTTGTAGAAATCTAATTGAATTATGCCATAAATTTATAATAAAGCTCTTAAAGGCGACGGCGCGCAATAACTGGGTTTAAATTTAAAAGCCTCTTGCGTTAAATTTATCCCGCCTGCCTTTCGACCTATCCTAGCTGCTTATCATATAGGCTCTTGTAGTAGCCGCCTAGCGCCATTAGCTCATCGTGCCTTCCGCGCTCTACGATCTCGCCTTTATCCAGTACTAAAATTTCGTCGCAATTCTTGACGGAATTTAGCCTATGCGCGATGATGATAAAGGTTTTTCCCTTTTTGATCTCGCTTAAATTCTTATTGATGATACTTTCGCTTTCGTAATCAAGTGCGGAGGTTGCCTCGTCAAAGATCAAAATTTTAGGATTATTTATGAGCGCTCTAGCGATTGCGATGCGCTGTTTCTGCCCGCCGCTAAGGCTAGAGCCGCGCTCTCCTACGAAGGTATCGTAACCTCCTGCAAGCTCGGCGATAAAATCATGAGCGCCCGCGATCTTACTAACCCTGATGATCTCCTCCATACTAGCTCCGCTTGCTGCAAAGGCGATATTGTCTTTGATACTGCCGCTAAATAGATAGTTTTCTTGAAGGACTACGCCGATGTTTTGCCTCAAAAGATATGGATTAAGATGTCTGATATCTATGCCGTCTATGTAAACGGCTCCCGAGCTTTGCAGATAGAGCCGCTCGATCAGCTTCGTAATCGTGCTTTTACCGCTGCCGCTTCTGCCTACTATGCCTACGCTTTTGCCCGGCTCTACGTGAAAGCTGATATCTTTTAGCACTAAATTTAGATCCGGCCTATATCTGAAATTTACGGCGTCAAATTTTATATCCCCTTCTATATTATTTAGCGCGATCGGTTTATCGGTGCTCTGCTCGGTTGGAGTATTTAATATATCTCCTAGCCTATCTACGCTAAGAAGGGCCTGCTGAAATTCATTCCAAAGGCCCACGAGCCTCATTACAGGAGCGCTAAATTGCCCCGCAAACATCTGAAAGGCGATGAGCTGACCGACGCTTAACTTGCCTTCGATTACGAGCCCCACGCCGAAATATAAAATGCAAAGCGTCATAAGCTTTTGTAGAGCGGAGGCAAAGCCGCTTGCGACGTTGCTTAAATTTGAAAGATTAAAAGACGATCGGACGTATCTGCCTAGATTTTCCTCCCACATCTTTTGCATGCTGCCCTCGATCGCTAGAGATTTTACCGTCTGCATTCCGGTTACTGCTTCTACGAGATAGGAGTTCGAAGCGGCTCCCATTTGAAATTTATCCTCCAGCCTCCTTCTAAGTACCGGCGTGATGAAAAAATAGATCGCAGCAATTACGCTTATAAATGCGATTGCGATCAGCGTAAGCTTCACGCTGTAAAGCAGCATCATAAAGACAAATACGAAGCTAAATAAAATATCAAGTAGCACGCTTACGCTTTTATTTGCGATAAACTCTCTTATGCTATCTAGCTCTCGCACTCTAGCAACGATGTTTCCAACCTTACGGTTCTCAAAGTAGGTCATCGGAAGCAGAGCCAAATGGCTAAAAAGCTCGCTACCGAGCCTAGCGTCAATTTTAGTAGTAGTGTGAGCGAATATATAATTTCTACTTAGGCTTAAAAGCATCTCAAATATGATGGTCGCCAAAAATGCAAATGCAATTACGTTTAGCGTGCTAATGCTATGATGGGTTAAAACCTTATCAAGCACCACCTGAGTAAAAAGAGGTGTAACAAGACCGAAAAGCTGCATGATGAATGAAGCTAAAAGCACTTCAAATACCACTCTTTTAAAGCTTAGCATCCGCTTGTAAAACCAGGCAAAGCCGAATTTAATCTGAGAATTCAGAGTTTTATGAGCTAGCACTATAAACTCGCCGCTGCAAAGATCAAACAGCTCGCTCGCGCCCAGCTCTTTTACGGAATTGCCGCCATCAAATACGATAAATTTAAGAGAAGATTCTGGCGAGGATTTGGATTGAGGGGATTTGGATAAGTGGGAGGCTTTAGATTCTTTGGCGGACGAATGGGATGCGTTCGCGTGGGATGAAGACGGCGCGTCGGAAGAGAACGATGCGGATGAAGATGAGTTTAAAGAATTTGTCGTGTCGCTTTTAGAGCTCAATGTCTCCTTGGAATCTGCCGCATCTTTGGAATTTGCGCTATCTAAATCGACCGCTGTCTTGCTAGCGTTTGCCGCTTTAATATCCGCTTCACTTCGCTGCTCGATCTTTAGGACGTTGAAGTAGCTTCCATCCTTTTTTTGAAGGATAAAGGGCGGCTTATAGCGCATCAAATTTGAAAGATTTAGCTTTTTGATTTTAGCCTTAAACTCACAATGCTTAGCCATCCGCACCAGCTCTTCGATCTGCGGCTCCTCGCTGCTTAGCGCAAATTTATTTATAAGCGCCTTGGCATCGAATGGGATATGATTTACGGCGGCTATCAGACCTAGCGAGCCCAGGGCGGTTTGCATTGGATACCTTTGAGTGAAATTTGAAGGAATTCTATTAAGTCTATTTGAAACGGGGCTTAAATTAGAAAGGAATTTTAAAGAAATTTAAGGGATTGAGGGAATTTATTAAGCTAGAACGATGGTGCCGGAGGAAAAAATAGGCGCAGGAATGGCTATCGAATAGATTATGACAACCGACGGGATACCCGACAAAAATATTCAGTTCAAAATCGACTTCAGGACATCTACGCAACATGTAAAAATTTTGTCATTATATGCCGATCTGATTGGGAATGATGGCACGTAATAACGGAAGGTAGGCCGCTATAGTAATTTAATATCCGCTTAAGCCGCAAAGAGTAAAATAGGCAAACTTCTGAGATCATCAATGGGGATAAGGATGAACAAGGTAAGGCTTGAAGAGCTAAAGAAAATTCTAAACGAACGACGTCAAAATTTAGAGCAAGGTTTGCGGGAAGATTTTAGTGCTCAAAATTTTGACATCCCAAATTCTGATGTTTCAGATTTAAACAGTTCGAATTCTAAAATTTTGAATTTTAATGATAAAAATTCAGACGGCTCAAATTCAAACACAAAGGACGATTCAAAATTTCAAAATTTATATTCAAGTCAAGCCGCTTCTAACAAAAATTCTAAAACTCAAGCCAGAGACTACGATAAAGAACCGTTAATTTTACGGAATTATACTAGTTGGGCTTTATTTATCCATTTTTTATTAATTTTTGCATTTTGGGTGATTGTTTCAGCATTCGTTTTGAATAAATTTGATGAATTTGAAGATGGAAATTTAGAAATCGGAATAGCTATACAAACAGCCCTTTCTTTTGGTTTTATAACAACTCTTATTTTAATATTAGATTTTAAAAATATTTTATCAATAAAGCCACATTATACTCATTTTTACAATTCAAAAGTTGTGTTTTATAATCATAACAATAAAATTGATGAAACAATACATTTCCAAGTTATGGGAGATAGAATTGTGCTTCATAATCCATCTGACAATCCAATTGGTTACGATATTTCGCATGTAAAAAAAGAAGGCAAAATGGTTTTTTGTTCTTTTATGCGAATAATTACAACAACAGGTTTTGGTTGGGCATTTTTGAGTGCATTTACGATAATAAATTTTGTTTCTAGGTATAGTTTTGGACCATTCTTGTTGAGTGTACTTATTACAATATTTACATTATTTTTAGCCGAATTTTTAGAAATTTTAGTTTTCATGGGAATTTATAAAAAATCAAACAAAACTCTTAAAAATTTTTGGAAATATGCTAGAAAATTTCAAATAAACATAGAGTGGGCTTCGATTGAAAGGTGGAAAATTACTCCGACTATCAATATGTTTTATTTCAATCAAAAAGACCACGACGAGTTGAGGCAGTATATTTTAACTATATTTAACAGAGATATTGACAATAATTTAAAATAAAAATTTTCTAATAAGGAGACAAAAAATGAGTAATTCAAGCAGAATTAATAAGGCAACAAACGAGTTGGATAAAGCAGAAAAAAGACTGCTGTATTCTTTGGATTTAACTGAGGGCTAATTCAGATCAAACAGATCCAAATATTAAATTTGCAAATTTAAATTTACTAATTGTGTGAATTTGTAAAGTAAGTTTAAATTTGTAAATTTAATAAATTCAGTATCAAACGATACTGACGAGATTTGAATTTTGCATTAAAATGTCGTTGCGAAACGGAGAAACCGTTTATTAAGGCGAATTTGCAAATTCAAAACGCCTCATTGCTGGATTGTTTCGACCACTTCGTGGTCTCGCAATTACAAGGTTGTGGGCATTGTGGGAATTTAAATAAATTCTTGCAATAAGAGAAATTTTTTAAAAAGGATTAAAATGAGAGATTATGATAAAGCTCCACTCATCATTAAAAATAACTTTATAATGATAATGTATGGTTTTACATTTTTACTTGTATGTAACACTATAATGATTTATATTGTATTTTTTACTGGTGTTGTCGATTGGAATAGTGGCGAGTTTTTTGAAATTTTAAAAAATGAAATGAGAAATCCAAGATTTAGCTCTGTGGTTGTAGCATTTCCAATAGTCAATATTTGGGCTTTTATTGATTTTATTAGAAAATTTAGAAAACCCGAAAAAGTATATTTATATAATGATAAAGTTTATTGGGATAAACGAGATACGACGGTAGCAAAACAAAATATTGTTTGGGTTAAAAAAAGTATTTATCCTATGATTGGTAAGATACCAGATAACTCGGTTCAAAAAATTTTTGTACTATTTGGTTTTGTTATTGCGGGATTTTTTTTGATTTTATCAAATTTACTTGCTTGTTTAGCAAAATTATTTGCCTTGTTAATTAACAAAGATTATAAATTTATACTATTTTGCACCATAGTTTTTTGTGACAATCAAAAAAATGCTGTAAATGTCTATTTGATGACAAAGCAAGACTATAAACTAGTAAATGAGTATTTATTGCAAAATTTTAATTTACAAATTGAAAATTTAGATAAAAATTACAAATTCTATAAATAGGAGAAAATTATGCCAGAAGATAACAATGCTTCTAACAATTCAAATCAAGGTGTTGCTTGGTATGTCAAGCCTACTTCGGATACAATAGATTTCATAAAAGGAATTCCTGTAAATGTTTTAGCCGACCCTGATAATGTTAAGGTTTTTGATAACTATGTAAAAATCAAATCAAGTGGGCTAAATATGATTATTCCTATCGTTGATGCGGCTGGTGGCGCTATAGCATTAGGTATTGGCTAAGAGCCTTAACAAGCGTCGCCTCACTCAAAACATTTCCCTCTGTATTCACAAAAGATAAAGGAGACTTTGTTTTTATGCTCTCTAGCCACTCACCTACCTCCTTTGGAAGACCCAGATATTCATCACCATTAGCTTTCACTTTATTTTCATCCTGCGGGAATAGTAAGTAATATTCTCCGTCATCGTCTATTTTTAAATGCTCGTAGGTTAAATTTCTTACATTTGAGCTTCTTAATCCGGTAAGCAGTCCAAAGATTAAAGCGTTCTTGACGCCTATTTGGTAAGGGTAGCTCATGATGTATTTTATCAACAATCTCAAATCCACATTCGCGGAAATATATGAATAGCCCCCAGATTTAGGTATCTTATATAGGTTTTTTAATTGCGTATCGCAAAATAAAAGATTATCGCTTATACCTCTATCTCGCGCGAACCTGAATAAAGAACGAATAAAATAGAACAGATCTTTTAAAAGTGCAAATTTTCTATTCTTGTAAATGGGGTCCAATATCTGCATTATCTCCTTTTTGGTAATCTTGCCGATATCTTTATCGCTAACGCACTTTAGCCTCGATTGAAATCTAAATCGTAATTTCCTTAACGTCTTCTCGGCAAAAGCGTTATATTCGCAGTAAATTTTAAAAACACTCGCTAGCGTATTCTTTGGAGCCACCACACCATTAATATGGCCATTTGATATCAATTTTTTTAACAATATTCTAGCCCCTTCTAATGTTATTTCGTCGGCATTGCCTAGAACTTTGATTAGCTTGCCGCCTTGCGTATAGTGATAGTGCCTGTGTGTTTTAACTGTTCCGTCTCTAGCTAGAGAGCTATAAAATTTAACGGCTATAAAATCATCTAAGACTTCGACCATAGTGCGCTTATATTGCGGCAAAATACAATTCCTGACTACTTTATCAGGGTCTGATTTAAAAATTGGATTATCCTTAATTTTTGTAAAAACTCCCGTCATCTTTCTTCCTTTGTATAGTAATTTTAGGCAGATTATAGAATTTCCTCAAAGGATTAACAAGGCGAGAGCGCAGAAAAAGCTACTATACAATTTTTTAATATATAGTAGTTTTTCTTAAAATATATGTATGAATCGATGATTTTCGGTGCTAAGAATTTTTTAAGAATAATTTTAAAATTCCCAAAAATAGGGCTCAAAAAATTATTTAAAAATTCAAAAAACGAAAAAATAGGGAAAATTTTGATAGATGGTGCGACCGACGAGATTTGAACTCGTACACCTTGCGGCACTACCCCCTCAAGATAGCGTGTCTACCAATTCCACCACGGTCGCATAAATTTTAAAGCTTAATCTCAAGCCTTGAATTATATAAGTTTAAAGCCCGATTTCTCGGGCTTAGAATTATTTTGCAGCAGCCGCAAGACCTTCTGTTACGAAAGGGTTTGCAAAAAGTAAGACGAATGAAACAACCAACGCATAGATAACCTGCGCTTCGATCATCGCAAGCGAGATATACATCGTAGTCGATAGTTTGCTAGCCACGCTTGGATTTCTAGCGATACCATTAAGCGTCGCACTAGCGGCATTTCCCATACCTAACGCGCCACCCAAAGCGGCTAGACCTAAAACAACTGCAACGGTAATTGCAGAAAAAGAAACGATCTGAGTGTAAGCACTTAGCTGCTCGCTAGCGAAAGCCGCGCCGCAAAGCGCAAATAACAATACAAGAACTTTTTTCATAAAAGTCTCCATAAATAAATTTTAAAACGAGTTTCGGCTCAATACCCCCTACTCCAACGTTTTAAGTGTGAAATATTATTAAAATTTTGCTTTTGATTTGTTTAATCTGGCGGAATTTGCGTTAAATTTAACAAATCCCGCCGTACACGCCAACATCTTAACGTTTAGCGTCCAAATATGTATTTAGCGCCGCAACGTAGGCCTTTGCGGACGCTAGCATCGTATCTACGTCAAGTCCTCTGCCGATGATGGCGCCCTCGCCCGCAAATTCCACCTTGACGGTTACTTTTGCCAGCGCGTCTTTGCCCTGCGAGACCGCTTTTACTTGATACTCTTTCAAGCTACCGCTGATACCGCTAATACGATCTATCGCCTTAAATATCGCATCCACGCCGCCGTTTCCAAGCGCGCTATCGCTTAAAATTTCATCCTTATATCTTAGCGTAAGCGCGGTGCTAGCGTGTCCTTTGTTGCAGCTATTGGAGCTTAAAACTAGCACTTCGTAGGTCTTCTCAGCCCCCACGAACTCGTCGTTTACGAGCTCTCTAATATCCTCGTCGAAAACGTCCTTTTTGCTATCTGCAAGCGCTTTAAATTTATTAAACGCGATCTCAATCTGCTCGTTACTAAGCTCATAGCCCAAAGATACCAGCTTGTCTTTGAAGGCGTGACGGCCGCTGTGTTTGCCCAGCACGAGCGAGTTTTTATCAAGCCCGATATCCTCGGCGTGCATGATCTCGTAAGTTTCTTTATGTTTTAGCACGCCGTCTTGATGGATGCCGCTTTCATGCGCGAAGGCGTTTTTGCCGACGATCGCTTTATTGGGCTGCGGCTCGATACCCGTGATGCTAGCGACCAAGCGGCTGGATGGGTAAATTTCTTTCAAATTTATATCGGTATAAAGCGGCGCAAATTTATCTGTGCGCGTCTTGATCGCCATTACGATCTCCTCCAGCGCCGCGTTGCCCGCGCGCTCGCCGATACCGTTTATCGTACACTCTACCTGTCTGGCTCCTGCCAAGATAGCGGCTAAGGAATTTACGGTAGCCATTCCCAAATCATTGTGGTTGTGCACCGAAACTACGGCGCGCTCGCCGATAAGCTTAACGATTTCACCTATTCGGGCGGTGATCTCATCCGGATAGAGATAACCCACCGTATCGGGGATATTTATGGTGGAGGCTCCGGCGTTTATCGCAGCGTCACAGATCTCTTTTAAAAAGCTAATATCGCTTCTGCACGCATCCTCGCAGCTAAACTCCACGTCATCGCATAGGCTTC
>NZ_CALIJF010000368.1 GCF_938018035.1 uncultured Campylobacter sp.
ACGTAGGGCAGGTGGATGGCAAGCCTGCGGTGCTGCACGATATCTGGGGGCTTCGCACGATGGATGGCGGGCGCGCGGTCATCGGGCGCACGGCGATTACGTCGCTTACTATCGGCTCGGATCGCGCCGACATTGCCGAGGATCGACTGCTGATCTCGCGTATCAGCGCTATGAGCGTGCTTTCGGGCGAGGAGGACTTTATTTCGGACGATCGGTTCGGCTCTACGGATTTCGGTGCAAATTAAACGCTGTCTCGTAAAAAATAGAGAGCGAGCTATGGGCGATGGCCTCAGAAAAAAGCAAGCGACGAGAATCGGATGCATGTAAAAAGAGCGGACCGCGCGCTACTGAGATGAGTGCAAGCCGTCGCCGCTACCAAAAGCGGCGCGTTGCTTGCGTATATCTTCTCTGCGAACTGCTCGCCGCTATGGATAGAAGCCCGTGGGTATAAGCGCGCTCGCCGCCGTCCCTTGCAAATTGCTTCGTCTAAAACATCGCCTCTTGCGTATTTTTACTGGCGATGCGTTTGCTGTTTCGTCGTGTCTGCTCGGCGCATCGCTAAATTTTACATTTCGTGTCTTCATCGCCAATATACGCACCCTTGCGCCGTCGGTAAAATTTTGCTTTAAAATTTCGTTTGGAATTTTAAAGGAGCCGTAGCGAGCCGGTAAAATTTCATTCGCTCGGCCCTTAAAATTTTAAGAAGCGCTTTTTCGCTAAATGTGCAGACGGCTCTAAACGCGCCCAGGCTTCAGAGCCGAAGCTATTTTTCGCTGCAAGCGGGAGCGTGCGTCATTTGCTGTCCAGGCCTAGGCCGTGCAGTATGTATCCAAACTCCGCGCCGCCTACGATGATGATTTGATTGTTCTCGTTGCAAAGCGAGGCTACTTTGCTTACTTTCTCCGGCAGCTCGACGACGTTTCCGCGCATATCTTTAACCGTCCTCGGCTCGCCCGCGGCGGCGTTTAGACAAAACGCTAGAAACAAAGCGGCGACGAGAGCCAAATTTTTCCTTACGAACATACGCTCTTCTTAGTGCCAAAATTTTATAAAACGTTTAGGGCTGCGGCACGCCCTAGGTTTTACCCTCCCCTTAGAAAAACAAAAAATATCTCGGCGTCTTGCGCTTATACTCTAAATACTCCTGTCCGTAGGCTCGCTCGCAGTAGCGCTCCTCGCCGAGAACCACGAGATGGTTATATACGGCAAAGGGTGCTATCACTATGAGTAGCCACAGCGACGCCGAAGCGACGCAAACGCCCGCCATGCCGAGGAAATAAAAGAAATACATCGGATTGCGCGATAGGCGGTAGATGCCGCCTTGTGCGGCTCTGTCCGCAGGGGCTGCCGCATAGTCGTAAAACGCCTTGATGAAGCCCGCAAAAGCCGCTATGTAGATCACCGCTCCGATCCAAAACCATGCGCTGCCCGTCTTAAGCGGCACGAACACCGATAAAATAAGCAGCGCTACTTGCAGCAGCGAGCTTATGATCGCATTTCGCTTGTCCGCGAGCGTGTACCACGAGGTATCGGTGGCGCGCTTGCCGACCTCTTTGTAGATAAACATATACGCGAACTGTATCAGCACCATCGCAAATGAGGGTATCCAAGCGCCCGCTAGAGAGGGCTCAAGAGTCATAAAAAATGAAATTTCCATGACCGCTTCCTTTGCTTTAAATTTTATCTTGCAGCTTTATTTTGCCCTTGTTTGCTTGTCGTTGCTTTGTCCTTTTTCACCCGCCGCGGGTTTAAATTTTATTCTGCCTCGCACCGCCCGTTTGACACACTGCGGCTATGTTTGCTCGGCACGCCGCGCGTTAGGGATGCCGTTTCGGTTGGGACAATGCGGCAACGACGCCGTCATTTAGGTATCGACGCGCCAAGCGCCGATGGGATCTGCACTTTATGTGGGCGGCATTCGCACTTCAACGCGCCAAAAATGCGATAGTGCCGCTTGTTTTGACGATACGACGACGCCTGTTCGCCCGTATGACTAGACGATTTGTCTATCCGATGCCGAAATAGGACGAATTGTCTATTCGGCGCCGATATATCCGCCACATGATTGAGCGTTCGGCACGGATGCTGCCTGCTAGGTGTAGCGCTGATGCCGTTGCTTCGGTGCCGCGTCTTATTTACCCTCCGGATTGAGCCCTTTTAAGATATAGCCAAATTCCGTATCGCTCAGCTCGTAATTCATAAATTTTTTATAAAACGCCTTCGTTTCGGCTTTCACGTCGATGTCGGCAAAGAGCTCGGGCTGAATGGTTTTCGCCGCCCATAAAATTTGAAGCACCGTATCCGCGCCGTATCGATCCCAGTTGAAAACCCCGCGCGGATTGCCGTAAACGCGTCCGTTTTTGACCGCATCCGTGCCGCTGTAAACTGGGCTAGCCTTGATCTTCTCTACCGCATCTTCGTTGTGATCGCCGCCTACGATTATGATCTGCGGGTTGCTAGCGATGATTTCCTCGGCGGTGATAGTCTTCATTGGGCCTTTGGTAGCGGTGATCGCATTCGTTCCGCCGGCCAGCTCTATCCATGAGTCGATCAGCGTGCCCTTACCGTCGATCTTTAAAAGATCGCTTCCGCCCACGATATGAAGGACGCGCGGGCGCTTATCGGGGCTTAAATTTGCGGTGCGGCCGCTAACCAAAGCGATATTTTTATCGAGATTTGAGATCAGATCCTTCGCTCTTTGCGGCGCGTCGCCGCCTAGCATATCGCCGCACATCCTGATGCTGCGCCTCATCTGCTCGTAATCGCTAAAGCTCGCCTTTAAAACGGTAAAGCCCTGCTTAGCTAAATTTTTGCCCGTTAATGCGGTTGAGACGATGACTACGTCGGGGTTACGGCTCATTAGTTCCTCTAAATTTACGTCGTTATTTTTTAGCAGTACTGGGATCTGCGCTAGGCGCGGATAAATTTTAAGAAACCATGCGTTTTTGCTGATGTTATCGGTGGTAGCGACGATCTTGTCCGCTCCTCCTAGGGCCAGTAAAATTTGATTGTTCGAGTGCCAGAGCGCCGCGATGCGCTCAACTTTCGCGGGGATTTTAACCTCGGCGCCGTCCATATCCTTGATAGTTCTAAGCTCTGCCGCGCTTGCAAAAAGCGCACCCGCTAAAAGCAGCAGTAAAAATTTTTTCATTTTTTCTCCTAAACGGTATTGAAATATACGCCGCGATATTACAAAAAACCTCATTAAAATTGCGTAAATTTTAACCGCTGTCGCCGCGATTATTTATTATTTTTCAAAGTAAATTTTTATATAATCCATTTTAAATTTAGCATTTTTAAAGGAGAGAAAATGGGTGAAATTTTATATTTGATAGGCGCCGCCGTCGGGGTTTTAATCGCGCTTTTTATCATCGTGCCGCTGTTTTTCAGGCGCATAGTGGAGACGAATGAAGTGCATATTGTCCAAAGCGCGCGCAAGACGACGAGCTACGGCAAAGATACCGGTAACGGCAACAGCTACTATGAATTCCCGAGTTGGGTGCCGGTGCTGGGCGTTACGAAGATCGTTTTGCCCGTCTCTGTTTTTAGCATCAAGATCGAGGATTACGAGGCGTATGATCTGGGCAGGCTTCCTTTCGTCGTCGATATTACGGCGTTTTTTAGGATTATGGATTCAAATTTAGCCGCGCAACGCGTCAATAATTTTGAGGATCTTAACAATCAGCTTAGAAATATCATTCAAGGCTCGATCCGTTCGATCCTCTCAAGCCGCGTGCTTGAGGACATCTTGCAGATCCGCTCCGAGCTCGGAGATGATTTTACCAAGGCGGTAAAGACGCAGCTGCAAAATTGGGGTATCGAGCCCGTTAAAAACATCGAGCTGATGGATATCCGAGATAGCAGCGGCAGCAAGGTCATCTTAAACATCATGGAGAAGAAAAAATCCCAGATCGAAAAGGAAAGCCGCGTAGAGGTCGCAAACAACACCAAGCTTGCCCAGATCGCCGAGATCGAAGCCGCGCAGGCAACCGAAGTGCGCCAGCAGGAAGCCAATAAGATGGTGGGCCTTAAGACCGTCGAAAACGAGCGCGAAGTCGCGATCTCAAAGGAGCAGGCCGAGCAGCTCATCAAGGATCAGCAAAAGATCACGCAAGAAAAGGCGATGGAGGTCGTGCGGGTAAACGACGTCAAGCAGGCCGAGATCAAAAAGCAAGTGGAGATCGTAAAGGCCGAGCAGGAGCAGCGCAAGATCGAGATCGACGCCGAAGCGCGCAAAAACGCCAAAATCCGCGACGCCGAAGCGATCAAGGAAAATCAAATTTTAGTAGCGCAGGGCGACAAAGAGAAGCAGTTTCTCGCCGCCGCGGCGCTTTTGGAGATGAAGGACAAAGAGGCGCAGGGTACGCTAAAGATAGGCTCCGCCGAGGCTGAGGCGCTTAGGCTAAAAGAGCTCGCGCCCGTAAACGCACAGATCGAGCTCGCGCGCGAGATCGGCGAAAATCAGGGCTATCAGACCTATCTCATTTCGATCAAACAGATCGAAGCGAACCGCGACATCGGCCTAGAGCAGGCCAAGGCGCTAAGCGCGGCGGATCTTAAGATCATCGCAAACGAAGGCAGCGTGGGCGAGGGGATGAGTAAATTCGGCGAAATTTTAAGCGCCAAGGGCGGCACGCAGCTAGCCGCGATGCTTGAGGCGCTAAATCAAAGCGAGGTCGGCAAAAAGGTGCTGGATAA
>NZ_CALIJF010000369.1 GCF_938018035.1 uncultured Campylobacter sp.
TCCAAGCGGTCTATATGGAGGCCTACACCTACGGCGCCGATCCGAAGGAGCATCTAAATAGATACCGCAACAACGGCATGCTACCAGCCGTCAAAATGGCGCTAATCGAGGAGAAGCTATTTAACGATATTTTCTCAAAGCAGGGCAAAAAAGAAGAGAAGGGCGAATAGATGGTGATTCCTTACGTTATCGAACAAACTAGTCGCGGAGAGCGCAGCTACGACATCTACTCGAGGCTGCTAAAAGACCGTATCGTAATGCTTAGCGGCGAGATCGACGACGCGGTAGCAAGCTCGATCGTCGCGCAGCTTCTGTTTTTGGAGGCGGAGGATCCGGATAAGGATATCTATCTATACATCAACTCCCCGGGCGGCGTGGTTACGAGCGGATTTAGCATTTATGACACGATGAATTACATCAAACCCGACGTAAGCACGATCTGTATCGGTCAAGCGGCGTCGATGGGGGCGTTTTTGCTAAGCTGTGGAGCCAAAGGCAAACGCTACGCGCTTCCAAACTCGCGCATAATGATCCACCAGCCCCTAGGCGGCGCGCAAGGCCAAGCTACCGACATCGAGATCCAAGCCAAAGAAATTTTACGAATGAAAGAAATTCTAAACAACATCCTTTCGCAAAATTCCGGCAAAGATCTCGCGCAGGTCGAAAAGGACACCGATCGCGACTTTTTCATGAGCGCCGAGGATGCCGTGCAATACGGACTGATCGATCAAGTACTTCAAAAGAGCTTTAAATAGATGATCCTGGACGTCCTTACCTATCCGAATAAAAAGCTTTATCAAAGATCGACCGAGGTCGTGAAATTCGACGCGGCGCTGGGCGAGCTTTTGGATGATATGTATGAGACGATGATCGCAAAAAACGGCATAGGCCTTGCCGCCATCCAGATAGGCAGGCCCGTGCGCGCTTTGATCATAAATTTAGCCAATGAGGAAAAAATCCAAGACAAAAAGGACCTCATCGAGATCATCAATCCGCAAATTTTAAAAAAGGAAGGCGAGGTCGTTTACCAGGAGGGCTGCCTGTCGGTGCCGGGCTTTTATGAGGACGTCACGCGCGCCGAGTTTATCACGGTGCAGTTTCAAGACCGCGCCGGCAATACCCGCCAAATGGACGCCAGCGAACTGCTAGCCGTCTGTATCCAGCACGAGATGGACCACCTCGACGGACATCTTTTCATCGAGCGCATCGGATACAATAAACGCAAAAAATTTGATAAAGAATTCAAAAAAAGCCTAAAAGAAAAATCGAAATGAAATCCCTAAAATGCGCTGCCTTCACGGATGCACTGATCCCCGTAGAGGTCGAGTCGACATTCGTGCGGGGGCTGCCGGGATTTAATATCGTCGGTCTTGCGGGCGCTACGATAAAAGAGAGCGAAAGCCGCGT
>NZ_CALIJF010000370.1 GCF_938018035.1 uncultured Campylobacter sp.
CCGCGCGGTACGAGGCGCTTAAATTAGAGCTTTACAAGCGGTTCGAGTTCGACCGCGACGCCTATACTGCGGCAAAAAGCGAATTTGTACTTAAATTTACACGCATTGCTAAAGAAACCTCTAAATAACCGCGCAAATTTGATCCTCTGCGTAGAAGGTTGCTAGTCAAGAGCGATAAATTTATAAACAAAACGGGCGGATAGCGCTGCGCCTTGTGAGCTTATTTTTATAAAATTTTAACCGTAATTTCAAATTTAAATGGCGCCCGCCTAGCTAGCGGCAAATAGAATTTTATAAATCCAGCTAGCAGCAAAGTCTCCACAAAACACGCCGTATCATACCGCAAACGAAAGGCGTTCCCGCGCTTCTATGTAAATTTAAATTTAAAAAGCCTACGCGTCATAAATTTTAAACATCTCGCTAAAACATTGGCTCGTAAATCCGCTAAATTTAAAGCAGCGAAAATTTTAAATTCCTCGCCGCTAGCCAGCCGCGCAAATCCGTCTGGCGCTTAAATTTAATGATCGCTCTTTAGCCCCGCGCCGCAAAGCGGAATGATGCTATCTCCTTGCAGATCATGGCTTTCTTTGTAGCGCAGATACGCAGCATAGGTAGCTGCGGTCGTGTGCTCGACGTAAAATCCGCCGCGCGCAAGCGCCGCTCTGGCAGGCAGTATATCGCTCTCGCTCGCCAAGATCACCTCGCGCTCGCCAGCGTAGCTAGAGCCAAGAATTTCGCCCGCGCGCATCGGTCTTGCGATCGCGATACCCTCCGCTAGCGTCGGCTGCGGCTTAATCTCGCGCGCCGCGCCTTTAGCGTCAAAAAGCGGAGCGCAACGCTCGCCCTGAACGATGAAAATTTTTGGCAGCGCCTCGATAAAGCCGCCCTCATATAGCTCGCCTAGCGCCGCTTGAGCGCCCAGCAGCAGCGTGCCGTTGCCCACGGGGATGAAGATATTGCGCGGCACCCTGCGCAGCTGCTCGTAGATCTCATAAATGTAGCTCTTCGTGCCCTCGTAAAAGATCGGATTATAAACGTGATTGGCGTAATATATCTGCTCCTGCGCGGCCTTTTTGCGGCACGCGTCCGCCGTCTCGTCGCGGCTGCCGTCAAAGACCGTGACGTGCGCGCCGTGGCTTTTGATCATATCGATCTTTTTAGGCGACGTGCCCTTCGGGACGTAAATTTCGCACTCGATGCCCGCGCGAGCGCAGTACGCCGCCACGGCGTTGCCTGCGTTGCCGCTGGAGTCTTGTAGCACCTTTTTCACGCCGATATTTTTGGCATGCAGCACCAAAACTGCTGCACCGCGGTCTTTAAACGAAAGCGTAGGCATCGCGTAATCGAGCTTAAGATAGAGATTTTCGCCAAATTTTACGCTCGCCGTGAGCCCCTCGCCCATCGAAATTTCTCTAAATTTAGCCGTATCGATGCCCATAAACCTGCGGTATCTAAAGATGCTAAACTCGCTTTGATCTACGAGCGCGGGGTTAAATTTAGGCGCATCGGAGTTTAGTTTATACAGCCCGCCGCAGTCGCATTTATAGCTCAAAGTATCGATGGACGCGTGCTTGCCGCAACCAGTACAGATGGAATCGCTCATTTTCGCTCCTATTTTTTCTCTTTGATTTTTGCGACGGCCTCGATCTCTACGAGGCAGCCGAAGTGTAGAGCCGTAGTCGGCACCACGACGCGAGCAGGCTTGTGCGCGCCGAAAAACAGCGCATACTGCTCGTCGATCACGTCCCAGTTCGCGACGCCCGGCGTATAGACGCGGCACATCCGCACGTCGTTTTTATCCGCGCCCGCGGCGGCCAGCACTGCCGCGACGTTGCTTAGAGCCTGCGCGGTCTGCGCAGCAAGACCCTCTGGAGCGGCTCCCGTGCGCGGATCCACGCTTAACTGCCCCGAGACGTAGAGCGTACCGTCGTCATCTAGGATGCCCGGCGCATAATGCGCCTTTTTCGGCGCGAAACCGCTTGGATAAATTTCTTTCATTTAAGCTCCTTTGCATATAAAATTTTATATAATTTTACTCTAAATTTATTAAAAATATATAAGTATTTCTATAAATTTGCAAAAATTTTAAAATTTAATCTAAATTTATAGATTTTTTTATATGAAATTTCAGGAGCTCGAATTGAACCAACTTCTGCAGACCTTTATACCGACTGCACACCTTATTAAAAATACGATCGGTGATTGCGAGGTGGTAATCCATGATATGAGCACGCCGCAAAACTCTGTCGTTTTTGTCCTTGGCGACGTAACGGGCAGGAGGATCGGCCAAAGCTTCGATCATCTGGTAAAGGACGTGTTACTAAGCAAAAATTTTGAAAACGACTGCACCGCAAACTACTACTTCACCGCGCAAAACGGCAAGCTCATACGCTCCTCAACTTCGCTAATCCGCGGCGCAGACGGCAAAGTAGTAGGCGCGCTATGCGTAAATATCGATACTTCAAGCGCCATGGCGGCATACAGAGCAATAAAAAATCTTCTGCCGAATGCAAAGCTCGATAGCAAGCAGCCGCAAGGCGCAAATTTTATCGACGGAAGCTGCAATAGCGCGGCATTAGACGGGGCGAGCTTCAATGACGGCGTAAATTTAGAAACACAAAGCTCTAACGATTCGCAGCAAAATATCCTTGACATCGTCCAAGACCTGATCGCATCGGCTACGCACGATCTGGATGTGGAGGGGATGAAGAAAGAGGATCGAAAGCGCATCGTAAAATTCCTCGCGCAAAAAGGGATTTTTGAGGTAAAAGGCGCCGTAGAGCTCGTCGCAAAGGCGCTTAGGACGCAGAAAGTCACGATTTACTCGTATATGGATGAGGTAAAGAAGGAAAGCTAACCGCGGTGCCATAAATTTGATCTCAAATTTAATAAGCGTTGCGCGCCTTTTTATCAGCATAGCCGTTGAAGTGGCGCGAATTTAATCTGAATTTGATGAACTAATCAAAAAGCAGGACATACTAATTCCTATTTTTGCAGCATGTAACGGCATAAAAGCAAAACTCATCTGTTACTCGAACTCGTAGCCCTTCGCGCTTTTTAATTTCTCGTCATAATCGACTCCGTTAGCAATTCGCTTGCGTGAAGCATTAAAATCCGCTCGTATCGGGCTTTTGTGCTCGTCAAACTCAAGTGGCGCGACACCGATGATATCTGCTAGCAAATGCGCCAAATCATCGCTCATAAAAGGCTTATCTTTCGCCGCAGCTAGCCTCTGCCACAGCTTAGCATGATCGCTCAAAAACTCGCGCGAGGCTATAAAAAGCAGCGGAATTTCGTAAGTAAAGCGGCTTTCCATGCCGTGCCCAAGGCGTCCGTTTTCGTATAAATTTTCGCCGTGATCGCTAAGATAGACGATGAGGCTGTCATCACCCGAAAAAATTTTAAAAATTTCATTTATGACAAAATCGTTGTAAAGCACGCTGTTGTCGTAATACGCGACGACATCTTTCTGCTTGGAAGTAAGTTTTGCCTTTACGTCCGCCGCGCTAAACTTGCCAAATCCCTCGGGATAGCGCAGGCTGTAATCCATATGGCTGCCGATGAGATGGATCACGTAGAAATTTCGCTCGCCCTGCCCCGCTTTCGCCTGATTTATGAGTGGAAGCAGCACTCCATCAGGCTTGATGCGGACGGTTTCGTAAAGATTGCTCTTTGAGAGGAAGGATTCCGCGTCCGCGCGATCGGCAGCGCTTTTAGCGCTTAACGCATGTGCGCCGAAAGCCTCTTGATTGCTGATCCAAAAGGTGCGGTAGCCGCTTAGCTTAAACATATCGATAATGCTAAGGTTGCAAAACCACGCCTTTTTGCGCTCGCTTTCGTAATCGCTGAAATTTAAAAGCCGCATCAGCACCTGATTAGTCGTACCGTAAGGCGAGATTGTATCGCTAAATTTTATCAAATTACCGCTCGCTTCGAGCTTCTCTAAAAGCGGCGTATTTTTAACACCGTAGCCGTAGAGCGACATATGCCCGCGCTGCAAGCTCTCACCGATTATTAGGATGATATTTTTGACGCGAGACTTTTGCAAGGCGGGGTTTGTAGCGGCCTCAGGGTTTTTAGAATTTGAAATCACGCTGGGGCTTTGCGGCGCAGAATTTAAAGTCTCGCCCCAACTCTGCGGCTCAGCGCCTGGGGCGAGCGTAGAATTTAAATTTGCGCCGTAATTTTGCGCCTGTGCGCTTGATGCGGGCGTGGAATTTTCAGACGCGGAGCCCGAGGCGACGCCTTGCGGATCTGAATTTGCGCTGCCTTTTAAAACGCTTTCGTTCGCGCGCTTGGCCTCGTCATATCCAAGCTGCACTTCGCGCATATCGGTGATGAAATTTTTATCGCTCAGATAGTCTTTTATCGTAAAGGCAAACTCCAGCGGGACATATTGCGATAGCTTGGTTATATAGCCCTGCTTGCCTTGGGAAGCTTTGACGGCGATATCCGCGCAAAAGATTGTTCCGTAAATGAGATAAATCGCCGCTAACAGCAATCTTAGACCGCTATGCGTTTGCTTCTCATCTCTCTGCCCTGCTCTTAGCGCCGCAAAGATGCAGCCAAGCAGCACCACTAGATATAAAATCGTTGCGGGGTTAAGAAACTGCAAAACGAATTCGCGCGTCTCTGTTGCATCGGTATGCACAAGCGCGTCGATCGCCACAACGTTGAAGCTTGAGTCGAAATTTACGATCAAAAATAAAGCCACGCTCGCAATCAGCGCAATTAGCGCTAGTAACACGAACGAAACGAGCTTAAAAAATCGGCCGCTAAGCAGATAGCAGAGGTGAAAGATGAGTAAATTTGTGATGAGCACCGCAGAAAAGCCTTTAAATACATGCGAAAAATGATACCCATTGATCTGATAATGTATCTTAGCCCAGCACGCAAGCAAGCATAGCGCCGTGCTAAGCCAAAATACCCTCCATACGGGACGTTCGCGCAGTGCGACAAAAAAGCCGCGGTCAATTTTCATAAGCAAGCACGCTATAAGCCTACCCGCTTTCGTCCGCGCCATAAGTCCGCCTATATTTGCTAGCGCTACATAAAATTTTTCTCTCATTTTATATTTCCTGCCTTGTACGAAGAGACGCGACGACGCGCACTCTGCGTAGCGCGACATGTTTTCGCTTTAAAATCAAGGCGCAATCTTAGCCACTTAAAGCTTTGAGCTTGCTTACTTGCGCACCTTTACGCTTTAAATTTTACGGCTAAATTTTAAAGATACGGGGAGTTTGAGATTGGATGGCGGAATTTTGAGGCGAAATTCTATGTAAAGCGGATTTATGAGTGAGGTTATGAGACAGAAGCTCCGGGATAAAATTATTAAAACGTAATTTCAAAAAATTTAGCTAATTCAAATTTCGAAGCAATATTGTCGCGGGCAAAAATTTTAATAAGATGCGCGGCAAATGGCGCGTTTTACAATGCTTGCATACCTCATAAAGCCGGCTACGAGGCTAGAGCAGATGAAGCGACTGCGACGCGATATTTTTTAAAATTTTGCGGCTAGACCGCAAACCGTCGCGATAGATTTTAAAATTTCTAGTGCGATAGGTTTCTTTCGGATAAAATTTATGCGTGAAGCGGCTGAGGTAAAATTCCAAGACGCGAGCGATGTAAAATTGTCGAAAGCTAATCGCGGGCGGAATTTCACCTTGGCAAAAGTGTAAAATTTTAACTAGCCCAAGTCGCCTTTTGTGCGAAATCTACGCGACGCTTAGGACTTCGACCTTATCATCGAAAACCGCCATGCAATGCTCGTAGTGGCTAGTGCGAAGTCCGTCCTTGCTTCTCGTGCTCCACTTATCCTCGGCGATGACAGGAGTGCCGTCCTTTTGGCAGATCATCGGCTCGATGCAAAAGACCATGCCGTTTTTGATTTTAGGGCCTGATTTTGGATTGTTACCTTCTAGATAGTTTGGGATCTCAGGCTCTTCGTGCGGGTGCTTGCCGATGCCGTGGCCGCAGAAGCCGTATAGCGGCACGAAGCCACGCGCGCGGATAAATTTCTCGATCTCGAAGCTTAGCTCTTTGAAGTGCATCCCTACCCTGATCGTTTTGATGGCAAACTCCAGCGTATCCTTGCTGCATGCGATGAGCTCCTCGTCGGCTTTTGAAATTTTACCGACAGGCAGAGTGCGTGCGCTGTCGCCGAAATATCCGTTTAGCTTCGAGCCCAAATCGACGCCTAAGATATCGCCCTCCTGCAAGATCGTTTCGTCTGGGATGCCGTGGATGATGACTTCGTTTAACGAGAGGCAAGCGGCGTTCGGAAAGCCGTATAGCCCTTTAAAAGCCGGGTACGCACCCTTGGATGTGATGAAATCGTCGATCTTCTTATCGACTTCGAGCAGACTAAGACCCGGTTTTATGAATGAAGCTGCATAATCAAGGGCTTGCGCGACGATCCTGTTCGCCGCACGCAGCCCTTCTAAATCTTTTTTTGTTTTAAGCAAAATTGCCATTTATAGCCCGACCGCGCTTAGGGTCTGATATTTGTTCATATAGATCTGCGCTTCTATGCGTCTCATCGTATCAAGAGCGACGGAGACGACGATCAGCACGCTGGTGCCGCCGAAATAAAACGGCACGCCCATAAATTTAACGAGTAGCCATGGGATGACGGTCACGAGCCCGAGATAGATCGAGCCCCAAAATGTAAGGCGGCTAGCAACTTCATTTAAAAAGCTCGCCGTTCCCTCGCCCGGACGAATGCCCGGGATAAATCCGCCCTGCTTCTTTAAATTTTCGCTTATATCTTTTGAATTAAACGCGATCGATGCGTAAAAATACGCAAAAAACACGACCAAAACAAAAGTTAGGAAATTGAAAAAGTAGTTGCTAGGGCTTAGGAAATCGTGGATCTTTTGGATGATCGGATTGGTGCTTGCCTGCAAAATAGTGGTCGGAAACGTCAAAATCGCGCTTGCAAAAATAGGCGGAATGACGCCGCTTAAATTTAGCTTGATCGGCACGTAGTTCATAATGCGCTTGTTTTGATTCGCCATCAGTACCTTGCGCGAAAACGATACCGGAATTCTGCGTTCACCTAGCTCCACATATAAAATTGCCCCGATAGTAGCCAGGATAATTAGCACGATCGCGATTAGCTTTAAAACGTTCATTTCGCCGGTATTTACTAAATTTACGGTACTTCCGATCGCTCTAGGGATGGCGCTTACGATACCTGCAAAGATAATAAGGCTGGTGCCGTTACCGACTCCGCGCTGCGTGATCTGCTCTCCGATCCACATCAAAAGCATGGTGCCTGCCAGCATCGAAATGCACGAGATAAAAACAAACTCGTTGGTATTTTCAGCCATTATCGCAGGCGCTCCGGTCTGTCCGTGGATGCCCTGCAAGCCGATGCTAACGCCGATGGATTGAACCATAGCGATTGCGATTGTAGCATATCGGATGATCTGCATATATTTCTGCATACCGTCGCGCTCTTTTTTGAGTTTGCCTAAATTTGGAAAGGTTGCGGCAAGCAGCTCCATAATGATCGAAGCGGTAATATAAGGCATAATGCCTAGCGAGATAACGCTGAATCGCTCCGCCGCGTTACCGCTAAACATATTAAACATTCCAAAAGCGTTGTTGCTATTGTTTTGAAAAAATTGCTTTATAACCTCAACGTCCACTCCCGGAACCGGCACGTAAGCTAGCAACCTATAGGCAAAAAGAAAGCCCAAAGTAATGAGAATTTTGTTGCGTAGCGATTTATTCATTATTTTTGTCCGCTAGACTTTACATTCTCGTCTTTGATCTTGCTAGCGAGCGCTTTTGCGCCTACGCCGATCAGCTTGATCTTTTTAACGGAATTTGAAATTTTATGAACGGATTTGATGCTTTCGATCGTAATCTCGCTAAGATCTTTGATAGCTTCGATTTTATCGACATTGATCACGTAAGGCTTTTCAAATTTAGAAGTAAAACCTACCTTCGGAAGCCTTCGCTGAATCGGCTGCTGACCGCCCTCGAAGCCTCTTTTTTCATGAGAGCCGGTACGTGCGGTCTGACCCTTGCCGCCGCGGCCCGCAGTTTTACCCAGACCGCTTCCTTGACCGCGACCCAAGCGCTTAGTAGCGTGAGTCGAGCCTGGGGCTTTTTTAAGATTTTCTAATCCCATCTTTTATCCTTGTTAGTGTTTTAACATACTAAGAGCTTTCATCGTAGCTCTTACGACATTTGAGGAGTTGTTCGAACCTAGCGATTTAGTGAGGATATCTTTAACACCCGCAAGCTCTAAAACTGGGCGGACTGAACCGCCTGCGATAACGCCGGTACCTTCGCTCGCCGGCTTAAGTAAAATTTTGCTCGCATTGTATTTAACTTCAATATCGTGAGTGATGGTAGAACCGTTTAAATTTACCTTGATAATATTTTTAAACGCATCGTCTACCGCTTTTTTAATCGCATCGGGAACCTCTTTGGACTTACCAAAGCCAAAGCCTACCAAGCCGTTTCTATTGCCTACTACGATAAGAGCCGTAAACCTAAACCTTCTACCGCCTTTAACGACCTTCGTAACCCTACCGATATTGACGATTACCTCTTCGAATTCTTCTCTATTATACTTTTCCACAATCATTCCTTTGGGTTATAGTTTGATGCCGTTTTGGCGTAGCGACTCGGCAAAGCTTGCGATTACGCCGTGATACAAATAGCCATTGCGATCGAAAATCGCTTCAGAAATGCCTTTATCTTTTAGCTTGGAGGCTAAATCTTTAGCTAAGCTAGCCGCGCCCTCTTTGTTTGCCTTTAAATTTAAAACCTTACCGCTGCTGGCGCACAAAGTCGCGCTCGCTGCGTCGTCGATAGCCTGAGCGTAAACTGTCCTATTGGATTTAAAAATAGAAATTCTAGGGCAAGATGCGACGCCTGAAATTTTAGCGCGAATTCTTCTTTTTCTCTTGATTCGTAAAGAGATCTTTCTTTTTAATACGTTCTGTGTCATTTCTCAACCCTTATTTCTTAGCTGTTTTTCCGGCTTTGCGGATGATATGCTCTTCAAGATACTTGATGCCTTTACCCTTATACGGCTCAGGCGGTCTGAATCCTCTAATCTCGGCTGCTACTTGACCTACTTGCTGCTTGTCGTCGCCTTTGATGGTTACGACGTTTTTATCTACGGAAATTTCGATTCCTTTTGGAGATTCAAAATTTATCGGATGCGAAAAGCCCAAATTTAGCTCAAGTACTTTGCCCTTCATCGCGGCTCTATAGCCGACGCCGTTGATTTCAAGCTGTTTTGAAAAGCCCTCGGTAAGACCAAGGACGATATTGTTAGCTAAAGCGCGGTATGTTCCCCAATACGCCCTGCTCTGTCTATCCTCGCCCTTAGGTGAGAATTCTATCTTTCCGTCTTCGATTTTTACATCGACATGACCTTTTAAATCAAGCTCTTTTTCGTTATTCGATTTTTTAAATTTTAACGACGAGCCGTCAATCTTGACCTCAACTCCGCTCGGGATAGAGATCGGTTTTTTACCAATTCTTGACATAATTTTCCTTTTTATTTGTCTAGGGTATGTCTACTTTTACGAATGGATACCACAATGCCATAAAAAGTAGAAACTTCTTACCAGATCGTGCAAAGCACTTCGCCGCCGACGCCGGCTTTGTGTGCGTCGATACCGCTCATAACGCCTTTGCTTGTGCTAACGACGACGGTTCCGTAGCCGTTTTTGAAGCGCTTGATCTCGTCTTTGCCTTGATATACGCGGCGACCCGGAGTCGAAATTCTTTTAACTTCGTTTATCACGCTCCTGCCCTTTTCGTCGTATTTAAGCACTACGTTGATGATCTTTTTATTGTTTTCCTCTACTACGTTGTAGCTCTCGATATAGCCCTTCTCGGCTAAAATTTTAAGCATAGCCTCAACGACGTTTGAGTGAAAAAGCTTAGTCGTATCTAGCCTTCGCATCGCAGCATTTCTGATGCGAGTTAGTCCATCTGAAATAAGATCGTTAATCATCTCTTCTCCTTACCAGCTTGCTTTTTTTAGACCAGGGATCAAGCCCTCGTTTGCCATCTTGCGAAGGCAAACGCGACAAATTCCAAAATCCTTATAAACGGAGTGCGGACGACCGCAAATTTGACATCTGGTATATGCGCGAGTGCTAAATTTAGCGGGGCGTTTCGCCTTGGCTACCATTGATTTTTTTGCCATATCATTTTCCTTTTGCAAAAGGCATGCCGAATAGCTCTAGCAATTTAAATGCCTCTTTATCGTTATTTGTAGTCGTTACGACGGTTATATTCATACCGTGAGTTCTTAAAATTTGATCGTATTCGACCTCAGGGAACATCAGCTGCTCTTGTAAGCCGAAGTTGTAATTGCCGCGTCCGTCAAAACCCGCTCTAGGTAGTCCTCGGAAATCCTTAACTCTAGGAAGCGCGATAGAGATCAGTTTGTCTAGGAAGGCAAACATCTGCTCCTTTCGTAACGTAACCATTATGCCTACCGGGAAACCTTCGCGCACTTTAAAGCCTGCAACCGATTTTTTTGCATTGACGATAAGCGCTTTTTGGCCTGCGATCAGCGAGATAGTATCGGCCATATTTTGAAGCACTTTTTGATCTTTGCTCGATTCGCCAGTTCCTACGCTGATAACGATCTTTTCAAGCGCCGGGATAAGCATAGGATTTTTTATATCAAATTCTTTCTGCAAAGCAGCTCTGATGGAATTAGCGTATTTATCTTTTAGTCTGCTCATAATCAACCCTCTACCAACGCAACGTTTGAAATATCCATAGGCATCTCTTTGCTTGTAAAGCCGCCTTGCGGATTTTGCTCGGTTGGTTTGATAGCCTTTTTAGCCATTTTACAACCCTCGACGATAACTTGAGCTTTTTTAGGAAACACTGCCTTAACGGTGCCTGTTTTACCCTTATCGTCACCTGCGATGATCTTTACTTGATCGCCCTTTTTAATCTTAAATTTTACTGCCATTATAAAACCTCCGGAGCCAGCGAAACGATCTTCATAAAACCGCCGTATCTGACCTCTCTACCGATAGGACCGAAAATACGAGTGCCGATCGGCTCTTTTTTTGAATCCAAAATAACGGCTGCGTTCTCGTCGAATCTAATTAGCGAGCCGTTGCCTCTGTGCAACTCTTTAGTCGTACGAACGACTACGGCTTTTACTACTTGACCGCGCTTAATCTTGCCGTTAGGGAGCGCTTTTTTTACAGAGCAAACGATAATATCGCCGATTGTGGCGTATCTTCTTTTGCTGCCGCCCAAAACTTTAATACACATAAGTTCTTTTGCGCCGCTATTATCAGCTACCGCAAGTCTGGTAAAACTCTGTATCATTATTCAACTCCTGTTTTCAAAACCGCTTTTAAGCGAAACGATTTTCTAGCGCTTAGCGGTCTGCACTCGATCGCAGATATGGTATCGCCGATCTTTACGACGTTGTTCTCATCGTGGATCAGATATTTTTTAAATCTTTTTACGATCTTTCTATATCTAGGGTGCATAACCCTTCGCTCTACCAAAACGGTAGCTGTTTTATCGCCCGCCTTCTTTACGACTACGCCTTGAATTTCTCTTTTAAATGCCATAACCTATCCTTATTTCGCTTTAATAGCGGTGTTGATTCTAGCGATATCTTTTTTGATAGCGCGAATCTCGTTAGGATTGCTTAGCTGCATAGTTTTTAGCTTTTGTCTAGCCGTAAATAAAAGCAACTTACTTTGTTTCAACATAGAATTTAGCTCAGCCAAATCTTTATCTTTCAAATCAGTATATTTCATTTTCGCTTTCCCTACTTACGATTTTCGTTTTAAAAGGTAGTTTATGAATCGAAAGCATAAGCGCCTCTTTAGCAACCTCTTCGCTAACGCCGGTCATCTCGAAAATGATCCTGCCCGGTTTTATATTCATTACCCACTCTTCTACGCCGCTCTTACCTTTACCCATACGAGTTTGTAGAGGCTTTTTGGTAAGCGGCTTGTCTGGGAATACCTTAATCCAAATTTTAGCTTGACGATTTACGAAGCGCGTCATCGCGACACGAGCCGCTTCGATCTGGCGAGAATTTACCCTACCCGCCTCTACCGCTTTGATACCGAAATCGCCGAACGTCAAGGAATTTCCTCTCGTCGCATAGCCGCGATTGCGACCTTTCATCATCTTGCGGTATTTTGTTCTTTTTGGCATCAACATAACTATTTACCTCTTCTTGGTCTGCGTGTTTTTTTAGGCGCATCGTCGGTCTTTTCAGCCTGAATGCCTTTTTGTAAAATTTCACCCTTAAAGATCCAAACTTTAATGCCGATATTACCGTAGGTCGTATGCGCTTCGGCAAAGCCGTAATCGATCCTAGCCCTTAGAGTATGAAGCGGAACGCGTCCCTCCAAATACCATTCGGTTCTAGCCATCTCCGCACCGCCCAAGCGACCTGCGACGCAAATTTTAATTCCCTTTGCGCCCGCTTTTTGAGCGCCTTGGATGACCTTTTTCATAGCGCGGCGGAATGCAACGCGGCGCTCTAGCTGCATAGCTACGTTTTCCGCAGCCAAAAGTGCGTTTGAGCCTACTTTGCGCTCCTCTTTGATATTGATGGCTATGTCTTTATTGACTAGCTTAACGACTTCGCTTCTTAAATTTTCAACCTCGCCGCCTTTTTTGCCGATGATGATACCCGGTCTTGCGGCTACGATCGTTACGCGAATTTTCTTAGCCGTTCTTTCGATAAGAATTTGGCTAATTCCCGCATAATAAAGCTTAGCTTTTAAAAATTTGCGGATCTTGTAATCCTCGCCGATACTCTCGGAAAGCGTCGCTTTAGAAGGAAACCATCTAGACTCCCAATTTCGATTAATTCCTAATCTTAATCCGATCGGATTTACTTTCTGTCCCATTTACGCTTCCTTCTTACTTGGTTTTGCTACTTCGACGATGATGTGCGAAGTAGGTTTGCGGATACGGCTAGCCGTACCTCTGGCGCGCGGACGAAATCTCTTAAGTACCGGACCCGCATCCACTCGGCAGCTGGTAACTACGACCTCTTCAGGCTCAAAGCCGCCGTTTGCGACCGCGCTTGAAATCGCCGTAGCGATATATTTCGCGCCGCGATTAGGCGTAAATTCCAAAGTAGCAAGGGCAAATTCCGCATTCATGCCTTGAATTTGCTTCGCGATAAGTCTTGCTTTTGTCGGCGAAAGGCGAACAAATTTAATAGTTGATTTACTCATATTCTATCCTTACTTGCCGATCTTTTTCTGCACGGAGCCTTTGTGGCCCTTGAAAGTGCGCGTAGGAGCGAACTCGCCTAATTTATAACCGATATGATGCTCGGTGACGTAAACCGGGATAAAATTCTTTCCGTTATGAACGTTAAACGTAAGTCCGATCATCTCAGGCACGATCGTGCTTCGTCTCGACCAAGTCTTGATCGGTTTGTTATCGCCGGCTTTCTTTGCCGCAACGACTTTTTTCATTACGTGATCATCTACGAAAGGACCTTTTTTTAGCGATCTAGCCATTTTTATTTTCCTTTCCTTCTTGAAATTATAAGCTTATCGCTCGCTTTTTTATGGCGAGTTTTATAGCCCTTCGTCGGTTTGCCCCACGGAGTTACTGGATGGCGGCCGGAATTTTTCTTACCCTCGCCACCGCCGTGCGGGTGATCGACCGGGTTCATTGCAGAACCTCTGGTTTGAGGACGGATACCTCTGTGGCGGTTACGTCCGGCTTTACCGATGACGACGTTTGCCCACTCTTCGTTACCCACTACGCCGATACTGGCCATACACTCTGCGAGCACTCTTCTCATCTCACCGCTAGGCAGACGTAGAATGACGTATTTTTCCTCTTTACCCATAAGCTGAGCATAGCCTCCGGCGCTACGTGCCATTTGAGCACCTTTGCCTGGCTTTAACTCGATATTATGCAGAATAGTTCCCACAGGGATGTTTTTCATCTTCATCGCGTTGCCGGGTTTAATATCTAATCCGCCCTCGGCAGCAGCTACTACGTCGCCCACATTAAGATCGTTAGGCTTGATGATGTAGCGCTTCTCGCCGTCTGCGTATGAGATCAGCGCGATACGGCAGTTGCGATTCGGATCGTATTCGATCGCCTCGACCTTGCCGGCAACGCCGAATTTATTTCGCTTAAAATCGATAATTCTATAAAGTTTAGCGGCTCCGGCTTGTTTATGGCGACTGGTAATGCGACCGTTATTGTTCCTTCCGGCTGCGGCAGGAATTTTAACAAGCAAGCCTCTAACGCTAGCTTTTGCAGTGATATCCTCGCTGCTAAGACCAGTCATAAATCTTCTACTTGGAGTATACGGTTTATAAGTTTTAATCGCCATTTTACGCCTCCACGCTTTCTAAGCTTGCGCCCTCAGGTAGTTTGACGTAGAATTTTTTCACATCGTTTCTAGCGCCCATTTTACCTCTAAATCTTTTTACTTTGCCGTCCTGTCTTAAAGAATTTATCTTTAGCGGAGTGATCCCGAAATAGTTCTTTAAAACGCTCTTTAGTCCGTTTTTCGTAACCGACGGGCTAGTTTGGATAACGACCACGCCGTTTTCTTGAAGACCGAGAGACTTTTCCGTATAAAGGATCGTTTTGATATCTGTTATATCTGCCATTTTAGTCCTCTTTCACTATTGATTCAAATGCCGCTTTTTCGAATACGACCGAGCCGTAAACTGCGATTAGGTAAGCATTGACCTCGCTTGCATCGACGACATAGCAATTCTTAAGATTTCTATAAGCCAAAAGAGTTTGTGCATCTAGCTCGTTTTTAACGATCAGCGCATCTCTAACACCCAGTTTCTTAATAAAATTTGCCGCATCTTTAGTCTTGCCGCTTTTTAGCTCTAAATCGTCGAATATAAAAATTTTACCCTCGTTTGCTTTCTCATTGATAGCAAATTCCAGCGCAAGGCGTTTTTGCTTTTTATTGACCTTCTGCTCGTAATTTCGCTCGTTAGTCGGACCGAATGCGACCGCGCCGCCTACCCAGACATTGGTTCTAGTTGAGCCCGCACGTGCACCGCCGCGGTCCTTTTGTCGCCATGGCTTTTTACCGCCGCCGCTAACCTCGGCGCGAGTTTTAGCGTTAGCCGTATTTGCGCGAAGCGAAGCAAGGTAAGATTTGACGTACAAATATAGATTGTGCGAATTGACTTCCGAAAATTTCGCAGGGATTTCAATTTCGCTTGCTTTTTCCAGTTTTTCGTTAAGCACGCTTACTTTACTCATTTTACTATCCTTATTCTGCCCATTGCGCCGTTAAATCCAGGAACCGAGCCTTTAAGCACCAAAATTTTATTCTCGGCATCAAAGCTTACGACTTCGTTTTTGGCAGTGATCGTTTCGTTTCCAGTGTGTCCCGCCATCCTCATACCGGGCTGAACGCGACCTGGCCACTCGCAGTTGCCGATCGAGCCCGGTCTTCGGTGAAAGCGGCTGCCGTGCGCTGCAGGACCGCCCGCAAAGCCATGGCGCTTAATGACGCCCTGATAGCCCTTGCCCTTGGATCTGAAGCTTACTTTTACGATCTTCGCTCCGCTCAAAACATCTAAATCTTGATCGCCAAGCTCGGCATTTTCTAAGCTTAGAGTCGCAAATTTATTAAATTCCTTGCTTAGGCTATATTTCTTTTGAATGCCGACTATAGCTTTGTTATATGCCTTGCCGTCTGCGTAGGCTACGATAGCTTTTTTCTCATCGCAAACTTCGCAAATTTTGGTATTGATAAGTCGTAAAAGCGTCACGGGCGTGCTGCTCGTGTCGATCGTCCTACTCATACCTATTTTTTCTACAATATATTCCATTGTTTTACCCCTTATTTGCCCATCGCGTGAACTTCGACGTTGACTTCCGGAGCCAAATCAAGCTTAGTTAGCGAATCAACCGTATCTGGCGTAGCCGCTACGATGTCTAGCATACGAGCGTGAATTTTCATCTCAAACTGCTCTCTGGAGTCTTTATTTACGTGCGGAGATCTTAAAACGGTGTAGCGTTTAATCTTCGTAGGCATCGGCACGGGACCTCTGACGTCCGCACCTGTTCTTTTTACGGCTTCAACGATAGCCGAAACTGTGCGATCTAAAACTCGATGGTCATAAGCCTTGAGTTTTAACCTAATTTTTTGCATCACTTTTCCTTAATAAAGAACTTGTCGCAACGCGCGACCCTTTGTTTCAAACAAAAGACGCACATTATATAAAAGCGCTCCCTTTTTGTCAAGAAAATAGCCAAATTTTATGGAAATATTTCCTTTTAATAAGGAAAAATATATAGAATTTCGAAAATTTTTAGGGTGCTGGAAATTTTCAATACAAAAATTTTAGATAAATTTGAAATAGATATAAAAATTTCATAGGATTTTTCAGATTTATTTCCTTTTAATAAGGAAAATTTTAAAATACTCGCCATGAATGATCTAAAATTTTTTTACGAAAATCCACCGGAATTTGCGGGCTTTATCCCGCGCAAAAGAGGTATAAACTCTCCCAAAACCATAATCTATGGAGTATTAAATTCCGGCAAAAGCGCCATGCTGAAAAATGAAATTTCAGAGCTTAAAAAAGATGAAATTTTGTATCTAAATTTAGCCGATCTACGCCTTGAAGAGGTAGTAGCGAATAATGCAATTTTTGCAGCTAGAAATAGTGCGGACAATACAAAGACTAGCGAAGCAAATGAATATGAAATAAGTAGAGAAGCTACGTTAAACGCGGAAATTTCGGATACGGGCGAATTTTACCGCGCCGCCGTAAAAAATACAGATACAAAAAACGCAAGCTCAAATGGCTCAAACAATGCAAAAAATGCGGAGTCCGATGGCGCAAAAAGCAGGAACGAGAAT
>NZ_CALIJF010000371.1 GCF_938018035.1 uncultured Campylobacter sp.
TAGTCTATATCAAAACGATGCATCAAAGCAACCTAAACCCCGCCGTGTGGGAGGGTAAGCTATTTGAGTTTCTAAATAAAACAGACGCTCTGATCGAAAAATACGCCGCGGGCGCAGAGCGCTCGCTACAAGACTGGCGCAAGCAGTTGGAGATAGAATTTAAGAATTTGTAGCCGTATTTAGGAATTCCAACCGCTTATAGTCTAAATTTAAGCGTAATATATAGAATTTTAATATTTCAGAAATAGAATTAGCTCCATTCCGAAATTCTAATTAAAGCAGAAATCAAGATAATAATTTAAGCCAGTTTACATTTCAAATTTAATAAATTTTAATAAGCAAGGGAGTACAATTTTAAATATTTTTCAAAGGAGAAGCAATGGCAAAAATTTGTATCACAAAGAGTTCTCATCCCGATTTTACGGTGTTCGTAACAGATAAAGAATACAAGGCAGATCTTTTAGTTTATGTAGTAAATCAGGATTACAAAGCAAAAAGCGATGGGCTATGGTATGTAGTAGACCAAGATAAAAATGGCTACACGAAGATCGCCTACACCAATAACGAAAATAGAGCCGATTTTAAAATTTGCTTCGTTAATAGCGAATATAAAGCAAAATGGCAAAAGTCGAACTCAGCACAAGGTAGATTGTAAATTTTAAAAATTCGCTCGGATTTTTAAAATTTCGATGAAATTCTGCCCGAAATTCTCGAAGTTTCGGGTAAAATCTTCAAGATTTCAAAAATAACTTATGGAATTTAAAAAGGAAAATCTATGGCTAAAAATACTGCCACTTTTACCGATCTACCCGCTAAAAATGATCTTTTTGGGCTAAATCCGTATATTGAAGGGCTTGCTAAGTTTATCGGTATGTGCTCCACTCCACTGACGATAGCTATTCAAGGCGATTGGGGCTCTGGTAAAACATCTATGATGGAAATGACACGTGAAAAGTTAGATACAAAAATTTATCCAGTTTGGTTTAATACGTGGCAATATTCGCAATTTAACCTAGATAGCGAGCTTACAGTTTCATTTATGCGCGAAATAGTAGAATCCATCGGTGCCAAAGGCGAGGTCAGAAAGGGCTTTGATAAAGCGCTAAATTCCATAGGTTCTATCGCGAGAAACGCCGTAACCCTCGCCGCCGATAGATTTTTAGGCGAAAAAATAGGTGCCGCGGTAGGAAACGCTATGGATTGCTTAAACCAAAGTTCTCCTACTTACGCCGCACTTGAAGTTAAAAATTTACGTGCCGAATTTGAAAAATGCGTAAATTTTGCACTCAAAGCTCGCAACAAAGAGAAGCTAGTAATCTTCGTCGATGATTTGGATAGGCTAAACCCATCACGCGCAGTCGAGCTTTTAGAAGTTCTAAAAAATTATTTAGATTGTGAAAAGTGCGTATTTATCCTAGCGGTCGATTCTAGCGTCATATTTCAAGGTGTGCGCGAAAAATATAGCTCAGATATAACGCCTAAAAAAGCAAAAAGCTTTTTCGATAAAATTATTCAAGTACCGTTTAAAATGCCGATCGATATTTATGATATCAAAAATTACGTAAAAAATGCGCTGCAAAATTTAAGTATAAATGTGCGAAGCGAAGACAAGTTGGCTAGATTAACAAATATTATTAAGCTTTCTATCGGTAATAATCCGCGCAGCATGAAAAGACTATTTAACTCTTACAATCTACTTGAGCTCGTAATAAACAGCATAGCCGAAGAGAAATTAAAAGACGATAGCAAATTGATACTCTTTGCTACGCTTTGCATGCAAAATAAATTTGAATATATGTATAAGCTCTTGGTGCAAAATCAAGAGCTTATAAGCGAAGAGTTATTTGAGAAGCTGATAGATTGCAAAAGTGATATATTCGCTTCGGCGAAAGACTTAACAGACGATGAAAAGGCAAATTTTACTGAGTTTTTCAATGAAATTTTATCTCTTTTAGATAGCGATAATAACGGCGTTATAGACGAGAACGAAACAGAGCTTTTAAAAAAGGCTTTAAAGTATTCGTCTATAACCTCAACTGCTACACCTAGCGATACTAAAGGAGGAACGGAGAATTCTAGAGGCGCAAACAAAGCTATTGCCGAAGCGCTTTGCAAGCAGCTAAATGAACACTACAGCTGTGAATTCCATCAAACTTACCGCAGAGGCGATACGACAAACTGCTATATAGTAGTTACGCGCGCGCAAAGTGTAGAGGCTTCAAATGGGCGCGGTCGTATAACTCCTAGCTTTCAAATAGCTTTAATACCAATAGAGAGTGGCAAAATAGCATTAAGCTTATACTTTTATGTACTGCAAAATGGAGGGACTCGCCCGGGCAAAGATTACGACTCATGGCAAGAATACATAGGTGGTGAAAATCCACTAGAAAATGCGGGTTTGCAGGCTCCAATCAAAGCCCCGATGGACGAAGGACAATATGTACCAACCCTAGCGTATGAGAGCTTCTATGTCTCCGCAGGCGAAGTAAAGCCTGGCGACATTACACTATTCGGCGCCATTTGTAAAGTATTTGACTGCGTAAGAGATAAATTTGAAATCGAAACAAAGCTAGGAAGAAATTTATGAGTAAAGAGATCACCAATATTCCGCGCCCTTGTGAAGTAGAGGTAGAAAAATATTTGAGAAAATGGGAGACGCTCGGTAATTATGTTTTACAAGAAAAAGCCATCGTGGAAATTTTTGCACAGCGTCCTACAAATCAAATGATAGAAGATGTGCTTATAAAGGTCTGTTTATTAAACGATTTTTATAGCACAAACATTTTAGACACATTTAGAGTTGCAAAGCATATCCTAAATTTAGACATTGATAAACGACTAAAGGCAGGTGATTTAGGTTTAATAAATGATATTGCAATCGTTACGATGAAAAACGGTAAAAGTAGGAATTTTTATTCATTTGCTAGTAAATACTGCGCACATCATCAAGCAGACGTTTATGCAATCTTTGATTCTTTCGTACAAAAAGATCTTTTATACTTTGCAAAAAAAGATAAATTTTGCGAATTCAAGCGAGATGACCTAAAAAATTATAAGGAATTTAGTCGCATCTTGAGAGAATTCATAAAATTTTATAATCTTAAGCGTTACTCGTTACGCCAAATCGATCAATACTTATGGCTGTTAGGCAAAGAGTATCTATAAATTTAAATGATCTGTAAAATTTTAACCTTAAAGCTCTTAGAGCTTTTAGAATTGGAATTTTCTACTATAATCTACAATCATGTAACCTTTTTATAATTTCTATAATATATATTATCTAAGCGCTTGCCATATAAACGAAGTATCAAAAAAAAATATTATAAATTCAATCATCCAAGCATAAATTTAATTTTGAATGATCGTAGTCTGTAATTTAAAAAAGCGAAATTTGGAAGATAAATTTAAGCGGGAAGATCCCGCTTAAATTTTATTTGCCGCAGCCGCATTTGCCCTGAGCGGCAAGCTTGCGGCGAACATATGCGATTTTGCTTTGAAGCGGAAGGTGCTTAGGGCAGTTGTCCTCGCAGCCTAGCAGCGTCATACAGCCGAATACTCCGTCATCATCGCCGATTAGCTCGTAAAAATCCTCGTCGCTGCGTTTATCCAGCGCATCGATCTGAAAGCGCGCTATGCGGTTGATACCGACGGCGCCGATGAAATCCTTTCGCATTATCGCGGTACCGCAGCTCGCCACGCAGATGCCGCACTCGATGCAGCGATCCAGCTCGAAAACCTCCTGTGCGACCTCAGGTTCGACCTTCTCCTCAAGCTTTGAGATGTCGGTTTCGTGATCGGTATGGATCCAGCTCTCTACGCGTTTGCTCATCGCGTTCATCCAGTTGCCCGTATCAACGCTGAGGTCTTTTAGCAGCTTGAAAACCGGAAGCGGCATAAGCTCGATCACGCCGTCCGGATAGTCCTTAGTAAGTGTGCGGCACGCAAGCTGCGGCTTGCCGTTTACGAGCATACCGCAGCTACCGCAGATACCCGCGCGACAAACGAAGTCGAAGCTTAGCTCGGGATCAAATCTCTCACGAATCACGTTAAGCGCGATAAACAGCGTCATTCCGTCGGTCTCTTCAAGCTCGTAAGTAGCGAAGTGCGGCTTTGAAATTTTGCTTAGCGGATTATACTTAAATGCCTTTATTGTTATTTTTCTACTCATATCCTATACCTGCTCTTTCGTTAGGTGCTTTATATTTTGGCTGCAATTCATAATGCATCAATGCCTCTTGAATTTCATATCTGCCTTTGCCCTCGGCTTGCATTTTCTCGCGAATTTCATCGACCTCTTTTTGGCGCACGGCACTGTCTGGATGCTCGATGATATTGCCTTTGGCGCCGTATCCGCGGAACGCAGGCGGCATCTCCATCTTCATAATATCAAGCGGCTCATAGGTCAAGGTAGGCATCGTATCGCCCTCCTTCCAGCTTGCAAGCGTTCGTTTTAGCCAGTTTAGATCGTCGCGTTTCGGATAATCCTCGCGGAAGTGCGCGCCGCGGCTTTCGGTGCGATCAAGCGCACCCTTGGCGATACAAAGCGCAAGCTTTAGCATCTTCGGCACGCGGTAAGCCTCCTCAAGCTCCGGGTTTCCGAAAAGCTCTTTATTGCTTACTTTGACGTCCAAGGACTGCTTGTAAAGCTCCTCAAGCTCTTTTACGGCTTTGGCTAATCCCTCGCCGGTGCGGAAGATTGCGCAGTGCTCCCACATCACGTCTTTCATCTTGTTTTTGATCTCGAATACGTTAAATTTACCCTCTTTTTCAAGCAGGCTTTTCATGTAGTTTTGCTCTTTATCTACGAATTTTTGTATATCGTGCGTATTGATATCGACGTCGTGTCCTTGGCAATACTCAGCAAAATACTCGCCCACGATCATGCCCGCGACGACGGTTTCGGCGACGGAATTTCCGCCCAAGCGGTTAAAGCCGTGCATATCCCAGCACGCAGCCTCGCCGGCGCTGAATAGTCCCGCTAAAGTCGGACTCTCGCCCGTAGCTTTTGTTTTGATGCCGCCCATCGAGTAGTGCTGCATAGGAAGGATCGGAGCCCAGCCCTTGCCGCGCTTCCTGCCCTGCTCGTCGGTTATTACCTCGGTGTCGGCAGGATCGATGCCGTTGAAAATTTCGCAAATTTCTTGCACGTCGCGTAAATTTTTCTCGATATGCTCGCGTCCGAGGATCGATATGTCAAGCCAAACGTGCTCGCCGTAAGGGCTTTTGACGCCCTTGCCTTTTCTTATATGCTCCATTATGCGGCGGCTTACGACGTCGCGGCTAGCAAGTTCCTTTTTCTCAGGCTCATAATCCGGCATAAAGCGGTAGCCGTCCACATCGCGTAAAATTCCGCCGTCGCCGCGGCAACCCTCGGTAAGCAAAATTCCGCTCGGAACGATAGGGGTCGGGTGAAACTGCACCGCTTCCATATTTCCAAGCTGCGCGACGCCCGTCTCAAGCGCGATAGCTGCGCCGATGCCCTCGCAAACGACGGCGTTTGTGGTGTGTTTATAAACTCTGCCGTAGCCGCCTGTAGCGATCAACGTACCTTTTGATACGTATGCGCTAATTTCGCCGGTAACCAAATCGCGCACGATTGCGCCGTAACAGCGGTTGTTTGCATGAATTAATGCGATCGCTTCTTTTCTATCATGAATATCTACGTTATGCTTTAGCGCTTCGTTTGCAACGGCAAAAAGCATCGTATGTCCCGTAGCGTCGGCGGTATAGCAGGTTCGCCATTTTTTCGTACCGCCGAAGTCGCGGCTGTGAATAAGTCCGTGAACCTCATCTTTTTCGGTGATCGTGGTTTTTTGAGCATTGATAATAGCGCTTCGCTCGCCTTTAGTAATCCTGGTCCAAGGAACGCCCCAGCCCGCAAGCTCGCGGATCGCCTTAGGCGCCGTTTGTGCAAACATCCTAGCGACATCTTGATCGCAGCCCCAGTCGCTTCCTTTTACGGTATCGGCAA
>NZ_CALIJF010000372.1 GCF_938018035.1 uncultured Campylobacter sp.
CAAATATCTCTTTTCCGTTAATTTGCATTTGGGTTTCCTTTTATTGGGATATGGGTTTCATCAGTATCATATGGTAATATTTTACCGGAATCATCAAAATACTTTTTTCTACTAGCAGGGATTCTTAAAACCCATCCGTTATTAGTATTTGCGGTGCTTGGCAATTTCGGATTGTTTTCCGGCGCGTGTATTCTGACTCTTTCTACGCCATCTTTATCGACAAATTTTATTCCATTATCATCATTTTGTAGCATTACTTTCTAATCTTTCGGCGCTCTTGAAAATATCTCAATCAAATGTTCAGATACCAAATTCCAATGAAAGCATTTTATCATTACATTTTGCTTGATACTTTTTGACTTTTTTATAAATAGCCATCCATAATAGATATTTCATAAATGCCATTAAATTTATGTTGTCTTCGAAAAATAAAACTATAGACTCTGCCTCATAAATTTCAAAGTTAAAATAGAATTTATAAATATCTGGTTGATCTAGTATCTTTATAAACTCCTTATTTTCATTTATTTCAATACTACTTTTAGTATCTATGCATAGCTTTTTACTGTTTTCAGCAAATCTTATACCGCCAATTAAATTAGGATAAGGATCAAACTCCAAGTATCCAATCGGTCCTTCTAAAATAGTTAGTAAAGTAATCTTGGCAAAATAATAAAGAGCTAAATCCGTACTAAAATTTAAATACGCCCGATTGGAATATTTATTTATTTCGATATTAAGATTATGCGCTTCGTTTGACATTAATACATCGTCTATCGTCCATATGTTTTCGTCTATGTAAATTTTATCAGATAAGTTCATCTATTCTCCTTTTATAACCCCATCTTTACCATACCACTTATATCCTTTTTCCGTAGGAAAAATGTGTAAGTTCTCAATTTGTATATTGGTATTTCTATATGGTATTCTTATTTCTATATTATAATGGTCTGGAAAGCCATGTGAGTATTTGCCAAAATCCTTGCGCATGATTACAATGGTACCGTCGTCTAGCTTACTAACCATTACCTTATGATCCCCCGGTTTAATTTCTCCCCTCTGTATAATTTTTTCGATAATATTTGAACTATTTTGTCCTTTATTGATAGCCTCTTCGCTTATACGCACTATACTTTTAGCTTCATTTGTTCCCGCACCCTTTGCGGTGTTACCAATAATTGCTGTTGAACCTCTTGTTGCTCCTGCACCACCGACAGCCTTACCTAAATTTATTTCTGGAAGTACTCTTGCGCTAGGAATGAACATTGCTGACATATCAACGAGCCCACCCTGTATGACTTGATGGAAATTCCAACCCAAATAAAATTGACTACCCGTGGCGCTAAAAAACTTTTGTTTATAACCAAATTCTTCGTAATCATTATAGTTTAGAAAGGTTAAGCCGTCGGATTTTTGCCTTAAATACATAAGTCCGTCTAATACTTCGCTTTTACTAAAATTTGTTAAGCCTAAATTTACAATACCGTTCATATATGCATCTGTTCCATACGCAGCAGAAAGCAAGAGTAGTCCAGTGGCATCTTTTTTGGTGTAATTTATGCCGCGTTTGGACATTTGTTCTCGAAAATCTTCTACATTATTATGGATGAAATCTTTCTCCGCCTGATGTAACTGCCTATTCGCCCCCTTCTGTTTATCCAGCCTAGAGAATTCTTTATTGTTGCTTGCGTAGTAGTTTTGATTGATACTACTAGGATTATTTATCTTAGCAGAGCCATAGCCGCTGCCGTATGAGCTAAGAGCATATCCGTAGTATCTAGCTACTGCGTTTCCGAAATTCTGTGAATAGGTCGAATGATCGTCTTCGTTTTGGAGGAAGCCTATGCCTCTTTGATGATCCATAGCTCTTTGGCTTTCTGTAGCAGAGGTAGCAACTAGATCCTTTGTGCTTTCATTGTTTTTTATATTGATATAGCTGCGCCCGGTCTGCAAGGAGTAAAAGCCCATTATCTGCTTACCGTCTCTACCAGATAATGGGGTGGTAGCCAATAAGAGAGCACATAAAGAGATAATGATAAATTTCATTTAATATTTCCCTTTTTTACCCTAAACTATAAATTTCCTCTTATGTGCAAATACTTTTTAATAGTTCCATTTTCATCACTGCGGTATATTATCTCATAATCTTTTTTTGTAGTCTCTATTATGTATTTTAATATTTCTTCGTCAACATCATCTTCTATTGCCAAGTTTTTTTCTAAGATATACTTTGTAATACTCCCGTAAAGTCTATAGAAAATTTGCCAATCGAATTTAGCTTTAATTCTACTAAGTAATATCACTTTGCATTCTGTACTTGGATTGTTATATGCGAATTTATTAAAATATTCCATAATAGTACAGCAATCATTATTAAGGCTTTTTCGTATATTATAAACTAAAAATATAGAACATAGAATAATAAAAACAACTAAAATTTTTTTATAAATTTTACACATAATCAACCTACTATTTTGGATCATATCTTTTGCTGCTTGCTCCAAAGTCAGGCATATTTATAAATGGGATATGCTCGTTATAGAGATATTCCCCAGTTGTACCATAAACTGGAACCTTTAATATATTCGCGACCTGTTGAGCTATAGAATTTTCATTATTTGCTTTTTCGCCCAACCCAGAATAACAAACATCTAATCTTATATATTTTATATCTCTACCATTGGCTCTAATCCATTTTCTATGGCTTCTTATCATATTTGCTACGTCTTCTGCCGATAGTATTTTGGCCATCCCGACTGGAAAATTTTCATCTTTCCTAACATCATATACAGCACCGATTACTCCATGAGCTGAAAAAGTAATTATATCTTCTCTATCTAAAATCCCGCTTCTATGCCATTCACCAGCCCTATATCGCCATGGTTCGAGATTTTTGTTAAATAAATTTATATCCGCATTATCACTCCACCTCTTATCGGTGCTATTAAAATTCTTAAGGTTATGCTCTAACAGAGCCTTATTAATCTTGTCGTATTTATCGTAGCTAGGCAGTTTATCTCCTAAATTTATCTTTGAGCCCGTTATATCTAAGCCTCTTTCGAGATAGTCCGCAAAGTGATCGCCCTTTATATCGGCATATCTATTCATAGCCTCGCCGCCAGGGATAAAGCGTCCTTTTTTGTAGTCTATAGCATGGCTTAGCTCATGTCCTAGGGTTTGAGCAAATGTTTTTATATCCGACGTATTGGCTAAATTTAAAGTGATAGTTTTGCTTAAAGAGTCAAAATTCCCTTTGAAAGACTCATCATTTTTGCCCTTTGCATTGGCATCGGATATTAGTTTTACTTTAATACCTTCTAAATTTAAACCATTGGCTTTGGCATAGGCATCTATCAGAGATTTTATTACCTGCTCTTTAGTGTTGATGCCTACTTTTTCATCCATTAATACCGAGCTTAAATCTTTGCCGTAAGCCTTGCTTAACTCATAAGCGTTTGCATATTCCGCTACGTTTTCATTGAAAGAAAGATCGCCCGTTTTTATAAGCATCTCTAAGGACTTAGTTATCGCACTCCCCCTATTAAGCTCATCCTTTATCTCATTCCTTCCCCCTTCGCTAAACAACCTCA
>NZ_CALIJF010000373.1 GCF_938018035.1 uncultured Campylobacter sp.
CTGGATATGGATAGCAGATTTTCGCTTTGCAATATGGCGATCGAAGCGGGCGGCAAGAGCGGTATCGTCGCGGTCGATGAGATCACGAAGGAATTTTTGGCGGATAAAAATTTGCGCGCTGAGCCGAAATTTCACTACTCCGACGAGGGCGCGAACTATGAGCAAATTTTAGAAATCGACGTTAGCAGGCTCGATCCGGTGATCGCATATCCGTTTCTGCCTAGCAACGGCAAGAGCGTGCGCGAGGCGGTGCGCGATGACATCGCCGTCGATCAGGTCTTTATCGGCAGCTGCACCAACGGTAGGCTCTCCGATCTGCGAATCGCCGCGCAAATTTTAAAAGGTCGCAAGGTCGCGCGCAAAACCCGCCTCATCATCACGCCTGCGACGCAAAAGATCGCTCTGGCCGCGCAAAAAGAGGGGCTGTGGGATATTTTCGTAGAAGCGGGCGCAGTCGTGAGCAACCCGACCTGCGGCGCGTGCTTGGGCGGATATATGGGGATTTTAGGTGTGGGTGAGCGCTGCGTAAGCACGACTAATCGAAATTTCGTGGGTCGCATGGGAGATCGCAGTAGCGAAGTGTATCTAGCAAACTCCGCCGTCGCCGCAGCTAGCGCCGTCGCAGGAAAGATCGCCGATCCAAGGGATTTGTAAATTTAATATGATGAGTACCCTTATTAGAAAGCTTTGTTGTGGATATTTTTAAAATTGTTCTTGGCGCTTCGTTGTCTATTATAACTCAAGTTGTATATAGCTGGATTATTAATAAACGGGAAGATAAAAAAATAAGGCTGCAAAAATTAGAAGAGACTTTTTTGATAGTTAGTGAAATAATAGGTCAAACATTAGATAGGGCAATAGGCAAGGTAACTCCAAATTCAGAAAACAAAAAGATGGAAATTAGTAGATTACACCTCTTAATAAGTATATACGTTCCTGAACTAGAAAAAGATTATAAAGAATTTATGAAACTATCTCAAAAGCTAGTCAGTCGCGACTTTGATAGGGAAGAATTTGTAGAAATTCAAAATACCTTCCTTGAAAAAGGAAACGGGATAAAAGAAAAAATTGCAAATATGGCGAGAAAAAGTTTAAATTCATGCAAAATTTTTAAAATTTGGTCACTAATAACAGCTAAATTTATTAAAATTTGAACTATAAATAATTTATCTGTTAAAGCAGAGGCGTAAATTTACGCCTCCAAAATCGCTCCGTTGCTAGCATTCGTTACCAGCTTGCGATACATCCGCAGCCAGCGATACGGCAGCGGTTTTTCAAGCGGCTTAAATTTAGCCCTGCGCTCGGCGATCTCGGCTTCGCTTAGGCGCACGTTGATCGCGTATGTATCCACGTCGATGTCGATGATGTCGCCGTCTTGCAGCAGTCCGATCATACCGCCCTCGGCGGCCTCCGGGCTCATGTGCCCGACGCTTAGCCCCCTCGTCGCGCCGCTAAATCTGCCGTCCGTGATCAGCGCCACGTCCGCGCCGAGCCCTCGCCCCATGATTAGGCTCGTTGGGCTTAGCATCTCCTGCATGCCAGGACCTCCGCGCGGCCCTTCGTAGCGGATGACGACCACGTCGCCTTTGTTTACCTTGCCGCTTGAGATCCCCTCTATCGCCTCGTCTTGGCTGTTAAAGCAGACCGCCTTGCCGCTAAATTTGCGCTCGCCGATGATGCCCGCGGTCTTGATGACGCAGCCCTGCTCGGCTAAATTTCCAAACAAAACCGCCAGTCCGCCGACCTGCGAGTAGGCGTTTTCGACCTTGCGGATGACAGATTCGTCTTTTATGACGCTAGCTCCGACGCGCTCGCCTAGGCTCTCGCCCGTGACCGTTAGTGCGTCTAGCCCTAGCAGCCCGTTATCGCGGCGCGAAATTTCATTTATCACGGCGCTTAGGCCGCCCGCGCGGTCGATGTCCTCCATATGCACGTTTGGCAGGCTCGGGCTGATTTTGGCGATGTGCGCGATCTTGCGGCTGATCTCGTTGAGCCCCGCGATCTGTAAATTTACCCCCGCTTCGCGCGCGATAGCCAGGATGTGTAGCACGGTGTTGCTGCTGCCGCCCATCGCCATATCGACGACTAGGGCGTTTTGGATCGATTTTTCGTTCACGATGTTGCGGATTTTGTATTTTTCATCGAGCGCTATCTGGCAGATACGGCGTCCCGCCTCGCGGATAAGCTCCTCGCGCTCAGGCGTAAGAGCTGGCACGGTGCCGTTGCCTTTTAGCGCGATACCCATCGCTTCGCACAGCGTATTCATCGAGTTTGCCGTAAACATCCCCGAGCAGCTGCCTCCGCTTGGACAGGCTTTGCACTCGATCTCTTTTAGCTCCTCGGCGCTGATCTCTTTGGTTTCAAATTTACCCACCGCCTCAAACGCCGTAGATAGGTCGATCGGCTCGCCTTTTTTGGTGTAGCCCTTTTTCATTGGGCCGCCGCTAACAAAAACCGTCGGCACGTTCACGCGAAGCGCGCCCATTACCATGCCGGGCACGATTTTATCGCAGTTTGGCATGCAGACCAGAGCGTCCAGGGCGTGTGCGTTCATCACCGTTTCGATCGAGTTTGCTATGAGCTCGCGGCTAGGCAGGCTGTAAAGCATCCCGCTATGCCCCATTGCGATGCCGTCGTCCACGCCGATGCAGTTAAACTCAAAGGGTACGCAGCCGTTTTTGCGGATCTCGTCTTTTAAAATTTCAGAGTATTTGTTGAGGAAAAAGTGCCCCGGAATGATCTCGATGAAGCTATTTGCCACGCCGATAAATGGCTTTTCAAAGTCCTCGTCCTTTAGCCCGGTCGCTCTTAGCAAGCTTCTGTGCGGCGCACGCGTATAGCCTTTTTTGATGATGTCGCTTCTCATTTTATGTCCTTGGATTGAAATTTGCGGATTTTATCACATTTAATAATAAATTTTGCTTTTTCACGCCTATAAATACAACGTAGTAGCTTAGCATACGGGTTGAATTTGAAAGTAGATATTGACTCAAATCAAATAAATTTACTCTTAGTTGTGATATAATCTATACTAATTATCAATTAAGGAGTTGAAATGAGAAAAATTTTGCTTAGTTCCTCGTTAATTTTTATGCTTTTCGGCGCACAAGGAGTCTTTGGCGATGATGAGAAGCTTGCGAATGCAGATAGATTCGGTCCGCTAAAATCCTTCGGCCCGCCTAAGTTCATCGCTCCGCCTTCGGCACAAAAGCAGACGTTAGAAAACCAATTCGATCGCGCAGATCGAAATTATTATTCTGCGGTAGACGCTATAGACGAGGCGATCTCATCGCTACGGCTAAAGAGCGGATTTTACGGCAGAAATTTTTATAACTCTGCTTTGACAAACTTCCGTACTAGCAAATTTTACGGTATTTTCAATCTCAACCACACAAAGGCAAATGGTTACAAGGACGGATCCAGGCGAGAAGTTGATTTCGGCTATGAGCGCTTTGCTCAAGCTGCAATTTTAGGTTTTGTGCCGAGCGAATACGCAGAATTTCGCCTTACATATATGCACGACGATATAGATGACGATAAGCAGCCCGAGTATCAGATGGATCCGGTAGATACCGATAGGCACGTCGTACGGCTTGACGGACGCTTGGGCCCAGAAGAGCTTAGCAACACCGTAAGATTTGGGATTCGCTATCGTGATATAAAGCGTGAAGCGAATAACTATAAGCTAAGAAATAGCCCGCAAAATATGCAGATCAAGCTAAATCGTAAAATTTGGGATTATTATCTTAAATACGATGCAGATTTGGGATCTTGGCACAACCAAATAGGAGCCAGCTACGAACGCGACGAGCATTTGGGGCGAAGATTTCGTATAAACGGCAACCAGAGCATATTAAACGCGTATCGTTTCGCGGATTTGAATATAGATCGTTTTAAAATTTTTGACACATTAAGCTACGAATTTTCATCCGAGCACAAATTAACTGCGGCTCTAGCTTACGAAAAAGATATCGCTAAAGCAAAGAAAGCGGATCTTACGTTAGAAAATCCGCTAAATCCTGCGACGCTCTTTCCTAGCGCCAATATGTTGTGGCAAAATTTTTATGGGCGGCAGGTAGACGGCACGCTCAAAGAAGATGCTTATAGTGCGGAGCTGAAATACGACTTTACTCCGCAAAATCAGCTCTACGGCGTGCGGATAGCTCACATAGAGCGTATTGGAGATAACGTAGAGAAATTTAACTCTTTGGGAAATTTCGTCTATAATCGTGCGCAAAATCGCCTAATATCCCAAAGACCAGGCTCATCGATAGTGGGTAATCCGTTCTTGAAAAAAGAGGAGCATAACTTAGTGAAGCTCGAAGCTAAATTTAAAGATGGCGCGGATTATATGAAAAGCGCTTTCGGCGGGGATTTGGATGCGGGAGCATTCGTCAGCTACGACGATGTTAAAAATCTAATAATCTTCGATCGCGCTCGCGCACAGTATGGAATTTACGCAAATTCCGGCGATATAATAGCGCGAAACGTAGATGCCAAAATCATTCAGACTAGCGCGTATGCTAAATTTAACGTTACGCAAAATTTCGGTATCGCTGCAAAAGCCTACTATACCTACGGACAAAACGATACCGACGGTAGAGCTTTGTATCAAATCCGCCCGTTTGAGTTAAATTTAAACGTAGATTACAAGGACTATTTCGCATACGGCTCGTGGAACGTAGGAGCTGCAGCCAGAGCCGTAAGCAAGCATACGCGCGGTGATTTCGATGCAGCCAACGGGCTTGGTATAGACGATAAAGACGCGGCAAAGGGCTTCATGACGCTGGATCTGTATTCGGGTGTAAATATTCGAGATAAGTTCGGCGTGAAATTTGGAGTAAATAACGTGTTTGACAAAAAATACGCTGAGTTCATAAGCGCCGATCATATCGAGGCTTTTGCTCCGATTAGCACGATAAATGCTCCTGGTAGGACGTTTTGGCTGAGCTTTCATGCGGCGTTTTAAATTTGTGTGACAAAGAGAGATATAAATTTTAAGTTAAGGAGTAACAGATGCAAAGAAGAAATTTCTTAAAACTAACGTCTGCGTTAGCGGCTAGCGGGCTTGCTAGCCCTCTTTTTGCAAAGGAAGCCTTCACTATCTACGGCGCGCCTGCGATGCCTAGCCTCATCATCGGCGTTGCGTGCATGCAGGGGCAGATAGGCAAAAAATACGATGCCAAGCTTGAGCTTTGGCGCGATCCCGATCAGTTGCGCGCGGGCGTGGCAAGCGGCGAGTACAAGGTCATGATGAGTCCTAGTAACGTGGGGGTGAACCTCGCAAATCAGGGGCGCAAGATCGGCATGGTAAATATCCTCACCGAGGGGCTAAATTTCGTGATGAGCAAGGGCGAGAAGATAACGGAATTTGCGCAGCTGAAGGGCAAAAAAATCGTAATGCCTTTTAAAAACGATATGCTAGACATAATCGTGCGAGCCATAGCGAAAAAGCAGGGCATCAGCGGGCTAAACATCGACTACACCGCCAGCCCTGCAGAGAGCGCGCAGCTGTTTTTAGCCAAGGACTACGACGTCGCGATCACGGTCGAGCCGCTAGCAAGCGCCATGATCTTAAAGGGCAAAGTATCGGGCATCACCGTGCAACGAGGGGCAAATTTAAGCGATATGTGGGCACAGGCGTTTTCGGTAAAGCCCATCATCCCGCAAGCGGGCATAATCGCAGATACCGATTTTTACGCCGCGAAAAAGGCGGATTTTGAAATTTTAAATGCCGATTTAGCAGACGCGCTTGCGTGGATCAAGGCGAACAAACAAAGCGCTGCGGCAATCGGGACAAATTTCTTTCCCGCGCCGCCGCCTGCGATATTTATGAGCATCGATACGTCGAATTTATGCGTCAAAAAGCCTAGCGAGATCAAAGACGAGCTTTTGAAATTTTATGAAATTTTGATGGAATTTAACCCTAAGCTCCTCGGCGGCGCGATGCCTAAGGACGAGTTTTTTCTATGCTAAAAATCGATAAAATTCGCAAAGCTCAAAACCCCGCGTTTTACGTCATAGACTATCTGTGGGGCGGCTTTGCGAGCTTGGGCGCGGTGTGCTTTTTCATAGCCGTCTGGCAGGTGGCGAGCGAGGCTTATGGGCCGCTCATTCTTCCCCAGCCTGCGGCTGTTTTTTCTAAGGCGTGCGAAATTTTAAAAAATTTCGCCGCAAACGATCTAGCCTTGTCGCTTAAGCGCGCGCTTGCAGGCACCTTCCTCGCGCTTTTTGCGGGGATTTGCAGCGGGCTTGCGGCGGGGTATTTCAAAAGCCTGCGAGCCTTTTTAAACCCGCTAATTACCGTGCTTCTTTCGACGCCGCCCATCGTTTGGATCGTGCTTGCGATATTTTGGTTTCATTTCGGCGACACAAGCGTGCTTTTTACCGTCGTTATCGTAGTCGCGCCGATGACTTTTGCGTCCGCGGCGCAGGCGATGGCCAGCGTGAGCACCGAATACACCGAGCTTTTTGACAGCTACAAAAGCTCAATTTTAAAAAAACTGCGCTACCTCTACGCGCCGCACCTAATCGAGCGGCTGCTCCCTGCGATCTACGTCGCGGTTAGCAACGGCGCAAAGGTGCTTGTGATGGCGGAGCTTTTGGGCGCGAACGACGGCATCGGCGCAAAGATCGCCGAAGCGCGCGTCAATATCGATACGGTCGAGGTCATGGCGTATGTATGCCTAGTCATAGCCTTTACGGCGCTTTTCGATTATCTCGTGACCAAGCCGCTTCAAATTTTACTGATGCCGTGGAGCAGATGATGCTAAAAATTTCAAATCTGCGCTACGAAATTCTGCGCGACGTTATAATTTCAGATTTTTCTTTGCAGCTGCGCGCGGGTGAAGTAAAGACGCTTTTTGGCCCCAGCGGCTGCGGCAAGACCTCGCTTTTGCGGCTGGTCTGCGGGCTAGAGGATAAAAAAAGCGGGCAGATCGAAAACGGCTTTAAGAAAATCAGCTTTTTGTTTCAAGAAAACCGCCTGCTACCGAACCTCACGGCGCTTAAAAATATCGAAATTTTTAGCCCCGCGGGCGTGAACGAAATTTACGCCCTCGCCGCACAGATCGGGCTAAGCCCGAGCGATCTGAATAAATTCCCGCGCGAGCTAAGCGGCGGCATGCAAAAGCGCACGGCGTTTTTGCGCACGATCCTTAGCGGCTGCGATCTGGCGCTGCTTGATGAGCCGTTTGTAGGTCTAGATCGCGATCTGCGCGGCGTGCTGATCGAAATTTTAGTCTCAAAGATCGAACGTGAGGGGCTTGCCTGCCTTTTGGTGACCCACGACCGCTTCGAAGCCGCACGCCTAAGCCATGAGATCATTGAGCTTGAGCCCAAGGGGATGGCGCTTAGGCGCGTCGTGAGCCTAGACGAGCCGCTAAGCGCGCGCGACGAGCGGTACGAAGAGCGCGTGGTAAGCGAGCAGTTT
>NZ_CALIJF010000374.1 GCF_938018035.1 uncultured Campylobacter sp.
TAAGCGCGCCCCGGCCGGTAGCGAAAATGAGCGATCCGAGCCGTAACACATCTCGGTCGGCAGCGGAGAATAACGGCGATCCTGGCGCAGCGCAAGTAAATTTTAGCCGATAAATAGCGGCGCGCGTTAATCAGCCAAAATCGCCGCTCCGCTTAAATCCGGGTTTAAATTTAACTCGTCTATGATAGATAAAAGCTCTGAAATTTCCTTTTTTATCTGCGCGGCGTCCTCTAAGCTCGGCGGCGGCGAAAACAGCGTTGTTTCAAACTTATTTTTCGCTCCGTTTAAAAATAGATAAAATTTATCGTCCATAAACGCCGCGCTCACCCCCATCTCTCCAGCAAATTTTATCTTTAACTCTCTCAAACGCTCCATAAATGCGGGCGTCAAAAGATACCTCGCCCCTACTTTGTCATCCGTAAAAACCCTAAATTCATCGTTAAAAAGAGTATCGTCCATCTGTTCTTTTTCGCCTATAAATTTAGTATTTAACGTGCGACTTGCGACTATCGTTTGCCCGTTAAATTTCTTGTAAAACTCGCAGACCAAGACCGAGCCGCTAAACGCCTGCATATCTTTCATCGTTGACCAAGCAAAAAATATTAGAGAGATTAGGTTAAGTCCGGGCGAGTCGCCTAGTTTTAGTTTGGCATCCCTGGGTATGCTTATAGCTTCGCTAAGATTAAATTTGACGCCGTTATACGTTCCGCTAATTAGGTCTTCGGCACGAAATCTGTCGCGTGAATAAATATTGATTTTTCTAAATTCTTGTTTGCTTATGCCTGCTTGGGGATCGTATTTAAAGATTGTATTTACGTCTTTTATTGCAATGCGAATGAACGTATTTTTAAAAAAACTCGTATAATCTTTTTCCGCATCCAGCGCATAGTATGCGGATATGTTAATAGCAAGAATGATAAACGGCAAATAGACGGCTGCAAATAAATCTCCAGCTCTGCTGCTGTCGAATATATACATAACGATCTCACCTCCTATCAAAAGCACGCCGAAGGTAAAGAAAAGTCCAAGAATTATGCTTTTAATATATAGTCTTTTGCATTCGCTTTGTTTTTTCGCGGTTGCCTCTATTGCTTCGTTTATATTCAAAATTTTACCTTTTTCTAAATTTACGCGGCGGATTTCGCGCTCGGAGCGAATTTTAGCAAAATTTATGTCGCAAAGATACGGCGGGCGTGAG
>NZ_CALIJF010000375.1 GCF_938018035.1 uncultured Campylobacter sp.
GTGCATATCGCATCGGCTAGCCGCGCCGCTAACGATGCGCACACAACGCGCATGAGCGGGGCGGTCTCCAAAACATGAAGCAGCCCGCGAGTACCCGCGATAAATTCGCTTCAAAACACAGATGAAAGCGAGTTTTTTCAGACACCTTGCGAGCTGTGAGCGCCGAGCTCTTTATCTGCGCTGCGCCTCTTTCGGCGAAATTTTATCGTTGCCGCGCCTCTCGGGGTAAAATTTTACCACTGCCATCTCTTTTGGTGAAATTTTACCTAATCTCGGCTTTCTTTAGCATAGTACCGACTTCAGCTGCCGCGTCCTTTGGGGTAAAATTTCACCGCCGCGCACAATCGGTATTTTATCGCGCCGTTTGTTTCGTAGTGAAATTTTACTGCCGTCCACGCTCGGTTCAATCGCCGCTTGTTTATCGCAAAACGCCTGCTCAAAACAAAGCCCGCCGCTCTACTGCCCGGCTTTTACCTCGCCGTCGCCGAGCCGTAAATTTTAAAATTTGACCCGCGCTTCCTTACAGTAAAATGCAGCAAAATTTCGCCGGAATTTTGCTCGTCGCGCTGCAAAATTCCGATCTTTTATCCAAAGCCCCGCCGGCTCGCGCAAAACCCGCGCGATAAAATTTACGCCGCCTTTGTACGGCCTCGTTCTAAACACGCAGCATTTTATCGCCGTCTGCGCCTAGACGATATATTTTAGGTGCGATAAAAATTCATCGCCCTACTCTGCGGAGCAAACGCTGTTTAAATTCCGCCTCGAAGCGCGCTTTTAAAATTTTATCAAACTCACGCCGTATGTCTCGCTCGCCGGGTGTCGCGTAAAATTTTGCCATGCAGCGATCTTTGCTATCCAAATTTTGCCCGCAGTGTCCAAAGTGCCGTCCGCGCGCTAAAATTTCGCTCATGCATTAAAATTTCACTCGCAGCGCTTGCATGTTAAAATTCCACGCTGATCGGCTGACCTAAGCGAAACTGCCCATCTTCGTCGCTAAAATCGGCGCGCGCCTCCCACACGAGATCGGCGCGCAGCTCCTCGGTCTGCACCGTGCGCGGCGTGTACATCGCGGTTTGGCTCACGTAGGCGACCTTTGCGCTCGCGCTAGAGCCGTCCGCGGCGATGATCCGCACGCTCTGTCCGGCACGCAGGAAGCGGAGCTGATTTTCGCTTAGATAAAATTTCGCGCGCTTATTTTTTACTTCGCTGAGCTCAAAAACGCCCACGCTTGGCATGCTGATGTCGCCGAGCTCCTTGAGGCGCGCTCTGATCTGCCCGCTAAATGGCGCTTTTAGCACGCTTTGCGTCTCGATTTGGTAATTCAGATATTTTAGATTTTCCTCGCAGCTTGCCAAATTTGCGCGGGCGGCGCCGACATCCTCACCGCGGTAGCCACTTTGAAGCTGACGCAGATTAGCCTGCGCACTTTGCAGCTGGGCTTGCGTGCGCTTCATCGAGTAAAACGCTTCGTCGATCTGCTGCTTGGACGCGGAGTTGGTTTTGCCTAGGCTCTTGAGGCGCTCGTTCGTCAAAGTAGCGAGCTGTAGGGCGTTTTGCAGCGCGCTTACGTTCGCCGCCGCCATCTCGATCTCCTCGCTACGAAAGCCGCTTTGCAGCTTTTGCAAGCTAAATTTAAGCCCGTCGCATCTCGCGATCTGAATACGCCTTTGATAGCTCAGATTCGCCGTATCCAGAGCCGCCAAGACGTCGCCAGCCTGCACGAAATCGCCCTCGTCGCGATAAAGCGCGCTTATGCGGCCGCTGCGCTCGAAGCTAAGCGAACTCTGCCTGATATCGATGATGCCGTAGGCCTTGTGCGCGACCTCTTCGCGCCTATCGAGATTGAAGTAGATCGCCGCGGCGAGAGCGGCCAGCGCAAAAATGACGAAAAATAGAAGCCTTTTCATAGATCGCCTTAAATTTTGATATGCGGTTATTATAAAATAACTTTTCTAATGCGGCGCTGATATTTGAGGCTCGGACGGTGATTTTGTAAATTGATCGCATAAAATTGCCGTATTGAATTGGTCGCCGCGCGAGCAGAATTGAAGCTTGGGCGGATAAAATTTAGCCTATCCGCGCGATTTTAAGCGGTACGGCTTGTAAAACACAGCGACTTTTTGAACTAAAAATTTTAAAATTTTAACAAGGAAGCTTCGCTTGGAAGCGGAGCGTGAAATTTTGACGGGCGAGCGATACATAGATAGGTGCCACGCGAGCGAAATTTTGTCGCGAAAGCAAGATTTTATCGCACCAATGGCATACAAGCATCACGGGCGGAATTTATCGTTTATTGCACGAATAGCGCGTAAGTTGCCGCGAACTAAATTTTATCGCGGCACCCATAGCTACCCGCGCGACGAGTTAGAATTTACAGCCTCCGCTAGCAATAAAATTTACGCGATATGAGCTGGCGGCGCTTGGATGCGACGGAAATTCTAACGCTGTGGCGAGTAAAATTTAAGAGGGCTTCGCTCGGAAGCGGAGCGTGAAATTTAATGGGGAAATTTAGCGAGATTTGGGCTCATCGAGCCTAAATCTCGCTCGGTCGCGCAAAAGCTGAAATATTTAAAACTCGCCTCCAACTGCGGCGATCCACTTATCAGCCCTTGCCTGCCAGTGCTCGTCGCCCTTAAAATCGATCGTAAGACCTACGAATTTGCCGTTTATGAAGGCGCGCGAATGTTTAAATTTATAGCCCTCCGCGCCCCAAGCGCCGATGAGACGAGCCTTTTTAAGTACCGGCAAAAACGCACTCATGCCGCTGCAAAAATCGTTGCCGTGGCGCTCGACGTTACCGACGCCGACGAGCGCGACCTTCCTTCCGTCAAAATCAGTTTTATTCAAAAGCTCCAATTTGTCGTCAAATTTAGCCTGGATCTGTCCGTCGCCGTGCGTCGAAGCCGCAAAAATAAACGCGCCCGCTCCTGCCAAATCCTCCTCATTTAGCTCTTTGGCCTCCTTGATCTCAAAGCCGAGCTTTGAAGCGATGTATTCGCTCACGACCTTCGTGTCGCCGCCTTTGGTAGCGTAAACTAATAGTTTTTTCATTTTTTCTCCTTTAAAAATAATAACAATTCTAACTAAATAAGATAAAATCTCGGTTAAAATAGATTTTGCGCGGCCGCTCAGCTTAGCAGGCACATTTAAATTTTAGAATTTTAAATTTATGAAATTTAAAAGGCAGAATGAAATTTGATGCGAACAGATGAAATATTAAATTACGACAGAAAAAGCATTAAATTTTATGAAGTACTAAATTTCGGCAAATGAAGCGTTAAAATTTATGAAGCAGTGAAATTTTATCCAAGAATTTTATAGTAGCGAAAAGTATTTTAGGATAAGCAGGCGTAGGTTGGATGATTTTGTGCGATACTAGCAGGCGCACTGTTTGTGCGCCGCAGCGAAGTATTTTTGTAAAATTATCCGTTAAAT
>NZ_CALIJF010000376.1 GCF_938018035.1 uncultured Campylobacter sp.
GCCGCTAAGCGCGCGCGACGAGCGGTACGAAGAGCGCGTGGTAAGCGAGCAGTTTGGGGGAGTAAGCTATTATGAATAGAAATTTTATCTTTAATGCGCGCAAACAGGGAGGTTCCGCACGAAATTTAAACTTACGTTGCGGCCTAGGCACGGACGAGCGAGGTTTTGGTACATATTGCGATCCGGGCGTGGGCAGATACGGGCTGCCAGGCGCTAGCTGCGACTATCTAGGCGCACGCAGGCATGGGTTCTTACAAAGTACTGGATGTCGCGCTGTCGGCGCAGGCAGACACAGCCTCTCACAGAATACAGGGCGCTGCGGTTTTATCACACCGAAATACGAACTGCACAGCCGTGCGAACTGCGATTATAACGTGAGCGTGCTTTTGAACGGCGCAGTGTGCTGCGATTTTGTAGCACAAAATTCGACGAAATTTAGCAGCGATACATACTGCGGCTCTAACGAAAGTACTTACTCGCGGTATAGCTCTAGCGTGGGCGCTTGTTTACGGCGCGTTGACGCGAACCGAGATGTCCACTCACGCCGCAACCCCAGCGCGATCGGTCATTTGCGACGCAGCTCTAGCACGAACGATCGTTTGCAATCTAGTATGAGCGTCCGCTCACAGCGCAATTTCAATGCAGGCATTTGCTTACGGCGCGTTGGCACGAAGCGGGACCTCCATTTATACTGCAAATTTGGCGCGAACCAAGACGCCTTTTCGCGTTGCGGTTTTGATGCATGCGGATTGAGCGCGCAGTTCAGCGCTCAGAAAGCCGTTTTGAGCACCTACCGCTCGCTGTTTTGCGATGCAAGCGGGCTAGGTGGCGAGCAAAATCCCACTCTAGGCACCTTTTGTGCGGTGCGGAATTTTTTAAATTTACACGACGCGCGCGATTTTAAGAATTTCGGCTCCGTAAATTTGAGGAAATTTAACTTCACCGCGATGCAATTTACAAATTTAAAAAAGCAAATCCGCGCAGGCGAAGGTGCCGACAAGAGCGCCGATCCGCGCAATTTGACGAGTTTTGGGCGCGAGAGCTGTATGCTGCGCAGACTATGCTCTGAAAGTAAAATTCTCGCGCCGCGTAGCTCTTGCTTTGAGAGCGAGGTCGGTGCGCCGTGTGGACCTGGCCTCGGATACAGAAATTGCGAATTTGCGCAAAATTCTAAAGTTTGTGCCTCGGATTTTACACAAAATTTTAAAAATTTTGACCGGGGTTTGGAAGCCGAGCCCGTGCAAAATTGTAAAATTTCCGCTTTAAATTTTATACAAAATTTTTGTAATTCCGCCTGCGACAAGGAAGCCGGGTTTATGCAAGGCTTCGGAAATTCGGACCGAAATTTTGAGCCGAAATTCCCGCGAAGCGCTAAAAATTCCGATCGAAATTTAGAGGCAGAGCCTACGCAAAGTCTTAAAAATCAAAATTCTACTCAGGATTTTTCGCAAATCAGCAGAAGCGCCGAGCCAAATTCTAAACCGAGTTTCTCGCAGAACATTAAAAATTCCGAACGGAATTTACCGCTAAGCTTCTTGCAAAGCGTTAAAAGCTCCGATCAAAGTCAAAACTCCAAACCCGCCCGCCCGCAAAGCTTTAAAAATCAAAATTTCGCGTGGGATTTCTCACAAAACGGCGGAAGTGCCGAGCCGAGTTCTGTTCAAACCTTCTCGCAGAGCTCTAAAAATTCCGATCGGAATTTTAAGGCTAATTCCATGCAAAATCAAGCAGAGCCCGTTTCGCCGCAGGAGCTCAAAAATTCCGAGCCGTGCCCGGCGCAGCGGCAAGAGCTGGGCTTTTACGCGCCTAAATTTAAAGATGAGCGCGCTAGGAATTTTTTCTCCCATCCGATGCGCGCTTTCGTTCTTTGCGCCTGCTTTTTTGCGGCGCTGGGCGCGCTTAGCTTTTTAGCGCCCGATGCGCTGGCGATCGATTACGTGAGCGCTCATAAGTTTTACTTTCTGTTTTTGGCGCCTTCGTGCATCTACGCGGCGTTTTTGCTTACCGCACTGCCAGATTGGACGAACTTCGAGGGCTCGCTAAAGCCCGTTTCGCTTGCTTTTGCCGCCTGCCTGATCGCAGCTTTTATCGCGAGCTTTTTAAATTTACGGCTTGCAGCAGCGATTACGGGGCTGTTTTGGGCGGTATTTTTCATCTTTGCGGCATGGCTTTTGTGGCTGGATAAAAACTCGAATAATTTTAGCATTCTGGCGGTCCTTGCGGCGTTTTGCGCCTGCTCTGCGGCCTACGGCGCGAGCGGGGATGAGAAGTTTTTGCTTAGCTTCGTGCATATCAACGTCGCGGCAATCGCCGTCGTAAGCTACCGCATAAGCGTCGTCATCGGCAACGAAGCGCTAAGAGAGGGCGGGCTGAAGGACGCCGTTTTTATTCCAAATTTTATCTACAAAAATTTAGCCGCTTTCCTCGCCTTCGCTTTGGCGCTCGCGACGCCATTTTTAAGCGAGGCGACGTGCGGATTTATCGCGCTTGGCATCGGATTTTTGTTTTTGGCGAAGCTTCGCGAGCTGCACTACGCCGAAATTCTAAGCCGCCACTATATGGCGTTTTACTACGCGTTGCAGGCTGCGTGCGCAGCGGGATACCTGTGGCTGGGCGCGGTGCTGATCCGCGGGGGGTACGCTGCCGCGCCGCTGCACGTCATCGCGATCTGCTATATCTACGGAGCGATACTTTTTGTAGGAATGATCGCCGGCCAGCGCCACAGCGGAATTTCGCCGCTAAACTTCCCGCGCCTAAGCCGCGCGGCGCTCGTTTTGGCTCTGAGCGCGGGGGCCTTAAGAGCCGTTTTTGCGGGCGAGAGCTTTGTTTTGTACGTGATGATCCCCTCGGCGCTTTTCATCGCCGCGGTCGCGCTATATCTGATAAATTTCGTTCCGATCTTTCTGAAAAATCCTTTCAGCGCGGATCCGGATTGATAATCATCAAAGCGGGCTTGCCAAATTTTAGCTAAAATCGATCAAATTTCATTTCAAGGAGAGCTTATGCAACACATCAAAAATATCGACGCCGCTAAGGCCGTAGAGCTTGCTTCGCTAGTCGAAGTGGCCCCTCATAAGGTGATTTCGCGCACCCTCGCGCAAAATGCTGCGCTGAATATGACGCTTTTCGCCTTCGACGGCGGCGAGGAGATCAGCTCGCACAAATCCGACGGCGACGCGTTCGTTTACGTGCTTGAGGGCGAGGGCGATTTCACGATCGACGGGCAGAAGCACCGCGTAAAAGCGGGGCAAAGCATCGTCATGCCTGCGGGCTTGCCGCACGCGATCTTCGCGCCGGTGCCGTTTAAGTGGTTTTTAGTAGTGGTTTTTTAGCCTCTAAGCTTAAGGGCGGGTCAAATTTTAAAATTTAGCCCGCCCGCCACTTCATAAAATTTTATCCGAAATTCCATTTGCAGGGCCCTTATGTCTGCTTCAGACCGTTCCCGCTTGCCTTCGCAAAATTTTAAAATTTCAAAAACGTTTAAATTTTGCTTTTACCGCGCCCAAGAATTTCGTCTGTTTTGCAAACCGTGCGGGAGCTGAAAATAACGCATCGCGTTTGCGCACCGCGCCGAGCCCAGAAATCGCGCGCTTGAGCTCGCATCGCAAGTCAAATCCATAGCTCGCGCGTTAGATTTCAAAGTCGCGCCGAGCACTTAATATGCGTAGAGCATGCAAATGCGCGCCAAGCTAGTCGAGCAGATAGGCGCTGTAATAGGGCAATGCGCCGGGCGCGCAATACATATCGGGCGATTAGAGCAGACGAGCGCTGTAGTAGGGTAAACCCGCCGAGTGCGCAAACTGAGCTGAGCCCGAAAACTGCGCGCTTGAATGCACAGATCGTGCGTTAAATTTAAAGTCCGTGCCATGCGCGAAATGCACGCCAAGTCGGCCTAAATTTTAAAATTTAGCTTTCGCTCGGGCTTAGCTCCTTGATAATTAGCTCGGGCGTGATCGTGCCGCGGAAGTTGTTTTTGCTAATCGTAAAGATCACGTCGACCCGCTCGCCCGCGCGCGGCAAAAAGTCGTAGTTGAAAAACAGCGCCTCGACGCTGCCTCCGTTTTTGTCAAGCGCCATTTTGATATGCTTGCCCTCCTTACCGATCTCTCTGATATTGCGGGCGCGGGCGCCTTTGATGCAAAAGAGCGGGCGCGGATTTTTCTGCCCGTAGGGCTCGTAAAATTCTAAAATTTCAAGCAGCTCGAAGTCTATCTGCGACGCGTCCAGCTCGCCCAGCAGATCGTCTTGCGCGCTAAAATCGCTCAGATCCTTAGGCGTTATACGCTCATTTACGCGCCGCTTAAACTCCTGAAGTAGCGCAGGATCGATCCCCACGCCCGCAGCGCCCTTGTGTCCGCCGAAGGTCGTTAAAATTTCGCTTTGCGAAGAGATCAGCTCTAAAATGTCAAATTTACCGATGCTGCGCGCGCTTCCTTTGGCGCGTGAGTCACTTACGCTAAAGACGATCGCGGGCTTTTTGTAGGTCTTGCTTAGGCGGCTTGCGACGATGCCGATGATCCCTTCGTGCCACTGCGGACCCCACACGACGATGACGTTGTCGCTCGGATCGACGCTTTTTACGATCTCGTCGTAGAGGCTTTTCTCCTCCTCTTTGCGCGAGTTGTTGATCGAATTTATCGTCTCTAGGTAGTGGTTTGCCTCTCTGATATTTTTGGCGCATAGGAAGTTATACGACATCGTAGCATCGTCCATCCGCCCCGTGCAGTTGATTAGCGGCGCGATCGTGTAGCTAATATCGTCGAATTCGAAGTGTTTTTTAAAATAATGCTCCTTAATCGCCTTGAAGCAGGCGCGGTTCGAGCTATTTAGCCGCTTGATGCCGAAACGCAAAAGCGCGCGGTTCATATCGCGCAGCTCCATCATATCGGCGATTATGGCGATGATGAGGATATCCATCGAGCTTGCCATATCGTAGTTTACGCCGAGGGTTTCTTTTAGCGCGCCCACGAGATACCACGCCACCTGTGCGCCGCAAATTTCGATATTTGGGAAGGTGCAATCAGGCTGCTTCGGATTGATTATCGCATAAGCGCGCGGCAGCACGGGTGGGGGCATGTGGTGATCTGTGATGATGAGATCGATCCCCTTTTGAGCGCAAATTTCGGCAGCTTCCGTCGCGGAGGTGCCGTTATCTACGGTAATGATGAGATCTACGTCCTCAAGCTCTTCAATAATCTCGCTGTTTAGCCCGTATCCGTCGGTGAAGCGGTTCGGGATCTTAATGACGTACTCCGCGCCTATTTGATTGAAAAAATCGCTCATTATGACGGTGCTTACGATACCGTCGACATCGTAATCGCCGACTACGGCTATGCGCTGGTTTTCTTCGATGGCAGTTTTTATGCGCAAAGCCGCCTTATAGGTATCTTTCAGATCGCAGGGTAAGGGAATTTCAGAAATTTTAGTATGCCGATCGTTCGCAAATCTCGATTTTAGAATTTCCCTTATCTCATTTTTACCTAGCATTTTTTATAGATGCTTCGATAAAGCCCAAAATAGCGGGATTTGGGCGCACTAGACGGCTGGTAAATTCCGGGTGAAACTGCACGCCCAGAAAAAACGGATGGTTTTTTAGCTCGACCGCTTCGATAAGCCCGTCGCTCTCGCCGCAGACGATAAGCCCGTGCTTTTCAAAATCGGCGCGGTACTTCGGATTGGCTTCGTAGCGGTGGCGGTGGCGCTCGCGGATGGTCTTTTGCTCGCCGTAAATTTTACCCAAAAGCGAGCCTTTTTTGACGTCGCAGTCATAGCCGCCCAGCCGCATAGTGCCGCCCATAGGGGATTTGTGCGTGCGGATCTGCTTTTTGCCGCTTGCGTCGATGAAGCTATCAATGAGGTAGATCACCGGATCTTCGGTCTGCGGGTCAAATTCCGAGGAGTTAGCGTTTTTTAGTTTTAAGACATTGCGCGCAAACTCCACCATCGCAAGCTGCATCCCCAGGCAGATGCCCAAAAACGGCACCTTATGCACCCGCGCGTAGTTTATGGCTAAAATTTTACCCTCTATCCCGCGCGAGCCGAAGCCGCCCGCGACCAAAATTCCGTTTACGTCGCGGAAAATTTCATCCACATTGCTTGCTTCAATTTTTTCGCTATCTACCCACTTTAAGCTTATCCGCGTATCAAGCGTAGCGCCCGCGTGGATGATCCCCTCGGTGAGGGATTTGTAGCTTTCTTTTAGATCGATATATTTGCCGACGAAGGCGATCGTGGTTTCGTTCGTAGGCACGATGACGCGCTTAACGAGGCTGTCCCAGTTGCTCATATCGACTTCGAGCTTATTTAAGCTTAAAGTCTCCGCGATCGGCGTTAAAATATCCTGCTTCAAAAACGCAAGCGGGATCTGATAGATGCTCGCGCTATCGGGGCTTTCGATGACGCAGTTTTTATCCACGCCGCAGCTTAGCGCGATCTTATCTTTAAGCGCGCGATTTAGCGGCATTTCGGAGCGGCAGATTATCATATCGGGACTGATACCTATGCGGCGTAGCTCGCCTACGCTATGCTGCGTGGGCTTAGTTTTGAGCTCGCCCGCTACCTTGATGAAAGGCACGAGCGTGAGGTGGATATTCATCGTATTTACTCTACCCAGCTCCACTCTCATCGCGCGGATCGCCTCTAAAAACGGCAATCCCTCGATGTCGCCCACGGTGCCGCCGATCTCGACGATCAGCACGTCGTTGCCCTCGCCCGCCTTTTTTATGCGGCGCACGATCTCGCCTACGATGTGGGGGATCACCTGGATCGTCTTGCCCAGATAATCGCCCCTGCGCTCCTTTTCGATGACGGAGCTGTAAACTTTGCCCGTGGTGAAGTTGTTATCTTGGCTTAAATTTTCATCCAAGAACCGCTCGTAATGTCCAAGATCCAGATCGGTCTCCGCGCCGTCGTCGGTGACGAAAACCTCTCCGTGCTCCAGCGGGCTCATGGTGCCGGGATCGACGTTGATATAAGGATCCGCCTTTAATATGCGCACTTTAAGCCCCGCGTGCTTTAAAAGCGTCGCGATCGACGCCGCCGCAATGCCCTTACCCAGCGAGCTCAGCACTCCGCCGGTGACGAAAATATATTTCGTTTGTTTTGCCATAAGTTTTCCTAAAATTTTGATATTAATGCCGCGATTATAACTTCTTTTAGGTTAAAGCACACTAAGCTAGAATTTGAAAATTTTAGAAATTTACGGCAAAATACGACCCAAATAAATTTTAAATTTAAAGGAGAGATGATGAAAAAGATCATCGCGGCTTTAGTGGTCATCGTAGCGCTTGTAGTGGGCGTCTTTGTAGCGACAAAGGACGCTAAAACGGGCGTAGCTAAAAGTGTAAACGATAGCATAACCAAAACGGTTGACGGTGCGGTCGGCAAGAGTGCCAGCGCGGCGATTGAGCAGCAGATTGCGGAATTTATCGCTAGAAACGAAATTTTCGAGACTAAAAGCGCTAAATTTTATCCGGGAGATAGCAACTCAAGCGGCTTTATCGAGGGCGTAGTAAAAAAAGAGAAACTACAAAAAAGCCTTGCTGAGGGCTTTAGCAAGCTAAAGGAAAAAGCAGGCGCGCAAGATAGCAACGATACGGACGAGCCAGATCCTGCTAAAATTTTCCCGGAGGATTTTGCTTTTCGCTACGACTACACTATCAAGCATAGCGTAAAAAACGCTGCGGATGGATTTGAGAGCGACGGAATTTTAACGATTAAGACGCCATATTACGCAGAACCTTGCAAGAAGCTGTTTAAGACTGACGCGCCGCTTAGCACGCATCTAAACTACGGACCTACAGAGGTTAAATTTAGCGCAAAGCTAGCCGATATAAATGTGCTCGAAGATGGCGGAATAGGACGTCTTGCAGGCCTTAGCCTAAACGGCACGAGCGATATGAGCGGCAAAACGATAAAAGCCTTGGGCTTTAAAATCGGTGAAATTTTTATAGACGACGGCAAGGATTCGGGTCTTGATATAAAGGATCTTATCTATGAGGCAAACTTTAAAAACGGCATCCAAGATCTAGACGACAATATAACCAAGCTCTTTTTGAATGACATAGATTTTGCAGGCAGCACAAAAGAGCTCGTCGTAACTGTAGATAAGCAGCGCTTCGTCGTAGTTACGGATATGAGCACGGAAGGTAGCTACCGCGTAAAAGATGGAATTTTAAATTTCAACGAAAGCGATAAAGCCCAAAGCTTAAAGATCGCCGATGTGCTAGTGCGAAACATCCATTTAGGCGTCGATACCAGCTTTAGCGCCGCACTTTTCGAAAAATATCTGTCTGTTATCTCAAATCCGCAAGAAGGCGAAAAATTAGCGGAAAATAAAGAGCTTTTTATGAAGCTGCTAAAAGATGATATGAAAATCAACGTGAATGATTTTTCGTTTGAAAATAGCCTCGGTAAGAAATTTGCTTTTAACGCAAGCGCGCTAGTAGGCGGCTACATCGACGAGACGCAGCTTTTTAAGCGCATGAGCTTGGACGGCAAAGCTACGATAAATACGAGCATCACGGACTTCCTATCGCCTTATGACAGCTTGCGCGATTTTGCGCCGATGGCGGAAGTTTACGGCTCGCAGTTTCTTAAGCCTGATGGAGATGGAGTTAAGATGGAGTTTAGCTTCGATAAGGCAAGCAACTCTATGATCTTAAACGGAAAGCCTATCCCGCTACCGCACAATTAAATTTTTAAGCTTTGCGAGCAAAATTTTAAATCCGCTCGCGAAGCCCTTTTTGTTTCTTACTTTTTCGGCGCAGAATTTCGCAAAACTCCGCGCAAATTTTTACCTGCAGAATTCCGCAGCGGCGCCATAAAATTCCACTCGAATTTTACCGCATTGTTTCCGCCCACTTCGTTAAATTTTAAAATCTATAAGCCAAAATAATGACAGATAGACTTAAGCAATTTTGGCTATAATGCGCGCTTTTGCAGCGCAGCTAGCGTAAATTTAAAAGACGGCGGATTTGAGGCATTTATTATGCCGCCTCTTTTGACGACGTATTTTATATTGGGAAACTAACGCTAAATTTGCATTTTTAAATTTCAAGGAACGATATGAAAGTAATCAAACGCAACGGCAGAACCGAGGAACTTGACGTAAGCAAGATCAAAAAATACACGAGCGAGGCAGTGGAGGGGCTGGAAAACGTAAGCCTTAGCGAGCTTGAGGTGGACGCAAAGATCCAGTTTCGAGATATGATCACCACCGAAGAGATCCAGCAAACCCTCATCAAAACCGCAGTCGAGAAGATCGACGTGGATCGCCCGAACTGGACCTTCGTCGCCGCGCGGTTATTTTTATACGATCTATATCATAAAATAACGGGCTTTAGCGGTTATAACAGCCTGAGGGATTACTTCGCTCGCGGCGAAGCGGCGGGTCGCATAATGCTCGGTTTAAAGGAAAAAT
>NZ_CALIJF010000377.1 GCF_938018035.1 uncultured Campylobacter sp.
CAGGATTCTTTATATATTTCCGACTCTCGCAAAATAAGATCGTCTTTGCATGTATCGCAAGCTTTTTTAAAGTACTGCGCGGCTTTGCTTTTATCGTTAGCATTGTAGTTAAATGCCGCAAAATTGAAGCAACTCATTAGCTCGCCTGCTAAATCGCAACCTTTTTTATCATAAACCGCCGCTTTTGTTTTATCCATTGCTACGCCGTCCCCGTTACCGTACATATCCGCTAGCATACCGCACGCTACTCCGTCTCCTCCGTCGCAAGCTTTTTCAAACAGTTTAAACGACGTAGCATTGTCTTCGCATAATAAGCCAGCTTTGTAGCAAGACTCCATATTGCCGTCATTGCACTCCTTTTCGAACTTTTCAAACTCGGACGCTCCTAACGCAAAGCAGGCGATAAGCGCCAACGCAAATAGTGATTTTTTCATTTAGTATCCTTTCTGGGTAAAATTTGGCTAATTTTACCCCCCTCCCCTCCCCTAAAAAATTGATTAAATTTATTCCAAATTTTAACGAGGCGGCGAGAATTTAACGGCCGCGGATCCACTAAGCCCGCTCAAAATTTAAATTTTACCTGGATTGAGCTATAATCGCGCATTAAATTTAACCTTGGATAAAGATTTGAAAATAGCGTTTTTTGACTCGGGTATCGGCGGACTAAGCGTGCTAGCCGAGGCTTTGCGGCGGTTTAGAGGGGCGGAGTTTTTGTATTTTGCCGACGAGGATCACGTCCCATACGGCACGAAAAGTAGGGCCCAGATCGTGCGGCTAAGCCTTGATGCGGTCGGGTTTTTGGTCTCGCGCGGTGCGGACGGGGTCGTCGTTGCTTGCAACACCGCCACGAGCGCGGCTATCTCGGAGCTTCGCGGCGCATTTAGCGTGCCTGTGATCGGCATGGAGCCCGCCGTCAAGCTCGCCGCGGACAGCTTCGGCTCGCGCCCGACGCTGCTCATCGCCACGCCGCTAACGATCGCGGGTGAGAAGCTCGCACGCCTCGTTGGGCGGCTGGAGTGCGAGACGTGGAGTCTGCCGCTGCCTCGCCTCGTGGAGTTTGCGCAGGATTTGGAGTTTGACTCGCCTGCGGTTCGGGCGTATCTGAGCGAGGAGCTAGCTAAATTTGAGCTTGAGCGCCTCGGTTCGCTCGTGCTTGGTTGCACGCATTTTAACTATTTCAAGGACGTTTTGCGCGAAATTTTACCTCCGCACGTGCGTATCATCGACGGTATCGACGGCACGCTAAACCGCCTTGCAAGCGAGCTGGGCGGGTGGCTAAAACTCGCGTGCGGCGAGGATTTGCCCTCGCGTGCAGCTAAATTTAACGCGGACGGCGAGAGCATAAAAGGCAAGAACAAGCGGGGCGTAGAAGGTCGCGATAATAGCGGCGGTGGGCGCGACACAGAAAGTTGCGGCGAGAGCAAGCCCGATATGATAGAGCAAGGTATGAGCGGACTTCGTGCAGTGTCGTGCGGCGCCAGAGAAAACGGCGCAGTGGGGTATGATGAGTTTTCTAACGCGGATGAGCGCGGCTTCGGCATGGATACTTCGCGCGACGTAAAATCGCAGGTTTGTGCGGATAAATTTGACGCAGACGGTGATATAAAATTTAGCGCAAATTCGCAAACGGGCGAACTTGATGCCCGCGAGCGCGACGGCAGGCTGGCAGGCGATGCGCACAGCGTAGAGCAGTGCGACGAAGACAAATGCCGCATGTCGCCACGCGCCGTAGCTGCGAATTCGCAGCTCAAGCTTTATTCTCGAGGTGGCGCGGATTTGTCCTTGGAATTTGAGCCGCGAAGCGAAGAGGCGGGTATTTCACGAGTGAATTATCCAAACGGCAACAGCGTGGAGTATTTTTATTCGGGCAGGGCGCTAGATGCGGCACAGCTGTGCAAGGTGGAAATATTTTTAAAGCGGCTCGATGCGATGCGAGCAATCGACTAGGCTACGCGCCTGTGAGCCGCAGCGTGGGTTAAAATTTTATCGCATCGCGGATCACACCATGCGACTTAAAATTTAGATACGTAGTGGATCGCTCTGCGCAAGTTGAAATTTTGATACGCTATAAATCGCAACGCAAATTAAAATTTTGACGTGTCGTAATGCAGACTAAAATTTCGGCGGGCTAAATTCGCCGTTTCGTAAATCGCGCCGCATAGATTAAAATTCCGGCGCGCTAAAATTTAACTCGGCTCGGCGATTTAGAAGCAGCTTCGCGACGGCATACGAGCAATGGCGCCTAGCCGTCGTCCAGTGCGCAAAAGTTAAAATTTTACGGGGCAAATGCTGCCTTCCGCCGCCCAGCACGTAAATTTAAGATTTAACGCACAACGCCGCCGTACGACTTGAAACAATATAGCGTGAGAAAGACGCCGTCGCTTCTTTAAATTTAATAGCGTAAGTCGAGATTGCTGTATGTGAGGAATTCCTCGCGCCGCACGAACTATTGCCGCGGATTTGAAATTTTAAATTTAAACCAGGGCTCGGATAAAGCGCGCGAAGTTAAATTTAGTGCGCCGCGCAAACCGCCGCCGAGAGAAATTTAGACTAGCCGCGCGGTGTAAATTTTAAAATGATTAAATTTCAAGGTGCCGCGAAGCCTGCAACTCTTTTCTGCGGTAGCCAAAAGCTCGCAGGCTTTAAAATTTGAAATTCCAAAATCCGTAAAGCAAGATTTCGCGCCGTATCATTTCGCGAGCAAGATTTATACCGCAAAATTCAGCGCCGCGCAGGGTAAATTTACCCTGCACCGAAGGCGCAGAGTGAATTTAGAATGTATTAAGAGTTTAAAATTTGATTTATTCTATTTTAAAAGGAGTATTTGATCTTCTTATAAAAGAAGCGTCATAAGCATGTATCAAATTGACGGCTTCGACACTATTTGGATCTGCGGGTTCTTTGTCTTTATATTTTTCTATGATAGCCTTAGCTTCGTCCCAATGCTCTAGGTAGTAATCAACAGTATACGCCATACTTTTTTCCTCTACGACCGTTTTAGCGTTCACGCAATTTTTATATGAGTTGCTTCCATCTTTAAGGGTATTGAAATCACACTTTGCGTAAACCTCTTTAGCCTCATTTAGATGAATATCGTAATATTCCTTGGTCTTTACCTCAGTATCGTCACCGCAACCTACCAATAAAGCAGCTAACACCCCCCCCAGAGGAACATTTTGGGATTTTTCATTTCATTCTCCTTGTTTGAAATTTATCGGTATTTTACTACCCGTTTACTTTAAAAATTTTAAATTGCGGGCGCACGCGCCGTTTTAACGCGGCTCATTAAAATTCTGCTTTTAAAATTTGCTCGCACTTTTTGAAATTTTGTTTTAAAATTTTACTAGCGCGACGGAATTTTGCGGAGTGAAATTTCGCGAGGCAGATGAGAATTTCGCCCAGCAGAATTCCGCATCGCTGTGGAATTCAAAATTTAAAAGCAAATTTAAAATTTGCGGGAGCTACTCCTCTATCTTTTTACCTGCGAACCGCACGAGAGCCCACGTAACGGCAAGCCCCATCGGTAGCGCGATCCAGACGCTAAGTCCTAGCGCTACGGGCAGATAACCCACTACGGTGGCGACCGCGCCGACGGATAGAGCGTAAGGCATCTGCGTCTTTACGTGCTCGATATGATCGCAGCCCGCGCCCATCGACGAAAGGATCGTGGTGTCCGAAATCGGCGAGCAATGATCGCCGAAAATCGCGCCGGTTAGCACGCCCGAGATATTTACGATCATATAGGCGTGAAGCGCATCGCCCGAAAGCCCGTAGTGAAGTCCCACAGCGTTTGCCAAAGGTATGGCTAGCGGCATTAGAATTCCCATCGTGCCGTAGCTCGTGCCCGTCGAAAAGCTAATGAACGAGCCCAGCACGAAAATCGCTACCGGAAGCAAGAATTTCGGCGTGTTTTGACTTAGCATATCGACCAGATAGCGCGACGTGCCGAGCTCTTTGATGACGGAGCTGAGCGACCATGCAAGCAGCAAGATCACGATCGTGACGATCATCGTCTTCCACCCCTTGATCCACGTAGAGATCGCCTCTCTGACGTTAAAAATTTTGCGGTAAACGCTCATAAATATAGACACGACCGTAGCAAGAAGCGCCGCTTGAAAAAGCGCGACCGACGAGTTTGCGTTGCCGAACGTCGCCTGAAGCGTCGCAAAGCTTAGCGGAGCGGCTTTTGCGGCTGCGAGAGCATCGCCCTCAAGCTTGCTTAGCCCGCTAAAATAAAAGCTCGCAAATGCGCCGCAGATTAGCACTATAAGCGGGATGACGGCGTTTGAAGCTTGCGGCTTGATCCCCTCTTTGGGCTCTAGCGTTTTATCTTCGAGCTCGGCAATGTTGGAGTTTTTAGAATGAATTTCGCCGGTCGCTGCGCGCCTTTCGGCAGAGAGCATCGGCCCGAAATCCCTACGCATGAACGCCACGTAAACCACGAAAGCAAGCATAAAAAGATTATAGAAGCGATACGGCATGGTTTGCACGAAGATCGAGAAGGCGTTTACGTTTTGCACGCCGATCTGATCATATCCCGCTCTTATCAGAGAGACTTCGAGCCCTACCCAGGTAGAAATTAGCGCGATGCCTGCAATCGGCGCGGCGGTAGCGTCGATGATAAAGGCGAGCTTTTCGCGGCTGACCTTAAATTTATCGGTGATCGGCCGCATGACGGGGCCTACGAGCAAGGCGTTTGCATAATCGTCGAAAAATACGAAAAGGCCCATAAACCATGTCGAAATTTGCGCCGAGATACCCGTTTTAGCGCGCTTGCTGATCCAAAGCGCCACGGCTTTCGTGCCGCCCGTCCTGCTAATCAGCGCGACTACGCCGCCGATACAAAGCACCTGCAAAAGTACGCCCGCGTTGCCTTTGCTAGCCATCGAGCCCACCACGCGCGCGACCAGATCGGTAAAGCTGCCCACAAGCGCGGAGATCGGATTGTCGTTAACGACTGCTAGCATATAGGTGCCGCTAAAAACGCCGATGAAAAGCGATAAAATCACCTCTTTGGTGATAAAGGCAAGCGCGATCGCCACGACGGGCGGCACCAGCGTCCAGATGCCGAAAAGCTCGGCATTATGCTGTCTGGTCGCGTCATCCACCGCAAATGCGGCAACCGATAAAAACATTAGTAATATAATTTTTTTCATTTTCTCGCCTTAGAATTTAATGCTTTTCGATAAAAAGCCCAGCCCAGCTCTGCTGCGTCGCCATCGCCTCTACGACGTTGATATTGACTCGGTGCGGCATCGCTAGGCAGCTTAGCACGATCTGCGCGATATCCTCGGGCAGGATCGCATCGACCCCCTCATACACGGCCGCAGCGCGCGCTAGATCGCCTTTAAAGCGCACCTCGCTAAACTCGCTCTTGCAGATGCCGGGCGCGATCTCCGTCACGCGGATGCCCGTGCCGCGCAGGTCGTTGCGGATATTGCGGCTAAACTGCTTGATAAACGCCTTGCTCGCGCCGTAAACGTGGCTACCAGCATAGGGCCACGCGCCCGCAGTCGAGCCGAGGTTGAAGATATAGCCGCTTTTGCGCGCGATCATCAGCGGCAGCACCGCCTTGGTCGAATACAGCACGCCTTTGATATTCGTATCGACCATCGTCTCCAAATCCTCTACGGGCGTCTGCGCGATCCCCTCAAGCCCGAGCGCGAGCCCTGCATTATTTACGAGAACCTCGACGTCTTTGAAATTTTCAGGCAACGCACTCACGGCGTCAAACACCGCAGCTTTATCGCGAATGTCCGCGGCGATAATGTGCGTATTGCCTAGCTCGCTGGCTAGCTTCTGTAGCCGCTCCTTGCGACGTCCAAGCGCAACGATCTTATAACCCTGCGCGCTAAGCGCCCTGGCGATCGCCTCTCCAAAGCCGCTCGTAGCGCCCGTGATGAATGCCGTATTTTTCATATGATCCCCTTTGCGTAAAATTTTAAATTTAGCGCAATGATAACGCAAAACGGATTTAGAATTTATGAAATTTACTCTTGCGGCACGGGCGCGGATGAAATAATGCGAAGACATTAGCGGGTTCTCTTGCGCGCACGAACTCGCGATAGGCAGCGGATTCGGCAAGCGCACGGGCTAAATTAAAATTTTGCGTCGTTTGTTTGTCGCGGTTTGCTATAATTACTTAAATTTAGGGAAAGGCAAATGAGCAAATTTATACGATTTATCCTCGTTAGTATCTGTGTTTGCGCCACTTATGCGGGTCTGAAATATGCTTTTATACTCTTTATCACGTGGCTCATGTTTAGTGGGATATATTTTGACGGGCCGGGTGCACTGCTCGGCATACCGCTCACCTTTTTAAGCTCGTCGGTTATATTTGATTATTATTGTATTGCGCTGGGCTCTCATCTGCTCTTTTTATCGCTACTTAAAGGGCGCGACGTGAAAACGCGGTGGATTTTACCTTTATTTTTTCTCATAACGCTCGCGTTTTGTAGTTTTTGCGTCTTAATCGGGCACGAAGATTATCAGCGCATAAACGCGCTTTTTGCACTCTTGCTTATCTCTCCCTTTACGCTCATCGCATACGCCATCGTTACGACCGTAATCCTGCCAAAAATAAAATTTTGGATTATTATCCGATCTTAGTCGCGATAATTTTTGTGCCTATTCATGCCGCTAGCATAGGGATATGGGGATTAGAACGGATATATTTTGGAGTATTTCTAAACGCGACGATACTGGGGATTTTTTATTTCACGGCGAAAATCGGGCGCGTAAATTTGATCGCACATATACCCGTACCCGACAAAACGCAAAATTCTAAAGACCGCGTTATCAAAACGATACAAAGCAGCGCGGCATTTTTAAACAACCATATTTTGAAGAAGCGCTAAATTTTATCCTTTTTAGGAATTCTAAATAACGCTTTCGTCGCACGCTACAAGCTTATCTGCTTCCCGATAGATCTGTGCTTTACCGACAAAACCTTCAAAAACTGCGCCGTTTTGCCTCTTGATACATTGATGTCGCTATTTGATCAAATTTAGATCCAGCGTGATCTTATCGTTTTTGATCACGCTTATACCCTTGTTTAGCACGTTTTACGCGATCTGCTTAGCCTCAGCTAGCGAGTGCATCGCGAAAGTGCCGCACTAAAATTTATTCAGCTCAGCGATGTCCTCTTGAGAGTACGCCTAAAATATTTTTATGCTTACGCTTCGCGCCGTCGTGATGTTAATATTTGGTTTTAATAGCAACTAGCTCCAATAAAATTTCATCTGTCACGCACAAGGTCTTTTGCGTTTTTCAATTTAAAATTTGAGTTGTGAGAATTCCATTCATCGTTTACGGATACTCAGAATAAATATTGTGGCTATTTTATATGTGTAGAGTAAGATAAAATTTGTAGTTCTCAAGCGCAGCAAAATCAGCACGCCCCGTTTTACAAATGCAAAATAAGGCGCGCTGGAATCGGCCTTCACTTGAAATTTTATTTAAAAAGCAAATCGGATTTTAGCTTGAAATAAACCTGCTCACCTTTTAGTTCGCGGACGATTTGCAGTGCGAATTCCATCGCAGTAGCGGGGCCTTTCGAAGTCATTATATTTTGATCTTTTACGACATTCGCCGTATTTGTATAGCCTGGGTGAGCGATCTGACTTTCAAAACCCGGATAACAAGTATAAGAGCTTTTTAGCACACCCGCGGTAGCTAGCGCCCATGGAGCGGCACATATTGCGCCGATTTTTGCGTTATTTGCATC
>NZ_CALIJF010000378.1 GCF_938018035.1 uncultured Campylobacter sp.
CAGCGAAGTTTGATGTTTAGCGGCTACAGCGTGACGATCGACGGTAAATGGGGCAAAAAACTATACAAGCGTCACAGAAATATTCGGGCTCGTCCGCAACCTCGATCGATGAGCTTTATGAAGCGGTCAAGGCTAAAAAAGAGGGCAGAAGATAAAATTTAAATCGCAAGTAAAGTTCGCCTGGCTAAATTTTAAAATTTGCTGGTTTGTTTATATCTATTATCGGGCGCGCCTTTAAATGCAACGTAGTGATTTCCAAAATTCTTTAGATTCGCTTGGAAGTTCAAATTTTAATATGATTTGAATGCTTTAAGGGCAGAAGGAAATCTGCTTGCATATGATGTCCAGAACTTAAATTTAGAGATTTTGCCTTAGAGGGTTTGGCGAATAACACTGTCGCCGAATGATTCTGGCTTAAATTTAATGGATTTCAGCTACAAGACACAGCGAAATTTACGTTACTTTGTGCCTTTTCTAAAAGCATAATGCCTCAGCACTCGAGCGAGCAAAATTTTATCTCGCATTGCTGCTCTTTGACCTAGAGTCACGCAGCACATTCTACGTCGCGAAAAACTAAAATTCTTATACCTCCGAAGCTCGCATCGTTTGTCAGAAAGCTCGTGCCTAAATCAAAATCATACCTCTTAAAACCTAGCTCGCTAGCGTTTTAAATTTTGGATTGTAAATGAGATAAATACTGAGGCGGCAATCTTTAGTGGATGAAATTCTATACGTAAAAACCGAGGTTTGGATTTACTATGAAAGTTTCAATTTCTTAAACTCGCGGCTATATTTTCTTTGCGAAATCGCGTTAAATTTAAGGCTATCTATCCTGGAGAAGTTAACGGCGTATTCCTTCAAGCAAGCGAGAATGAAAGAGAAGCGGTAATTGCCATTTTCGTAAAATATCTCGCTCGTTATTATTTCGCCGGGCGCCGCGCCGCATCTTTGATTCGAGCTCATAACGCATTTTAGTTCATAATATCCATTTTGCAAATCTCCGATGTAAAATTTCAAATGCAACTTTTCATTGATTTGCTTTTTGGGTAGCAATAGTGCATCGTTGAAGTTTATGCCCGCAAAAATTCTTTCTAGCGTATGCATATTTTTATGCAGCCCTGCTAAATACGCCTCGTACCGCCGCTGCCTTAAGGCATATTCGCTATCGTTTATATTGCCCTTGATCCAATCTAAGTCAAAATATATCACTTCAATCTCTTCGGTTTTAAATTTATCGCTACCTGTTCGCTACAGCCCCAAGAAATTCTCATCGTTTTTGATCTTTTCGATGATGTCGAGCGTGGCGTAAAACTCGTCGTAGAAATATGGCATCTCGAGCTTGAAAAATTTAAAGCTTAGCCCCTCCAGCACCTTGAGCGAGTGTTTGTTTTTGAGCAAAAATATGAAAAATACCCCGTCTTTTTCCAGCGCGTTGAGGTAGTTTATTTCGCTTATATTTGCGCGCAGGATCTCGGCGTCAAGGATGACGACGTCGGCTACGTAGATGAAGTCGTTTAGGTGCCTCTTTGCGCTCTCCCAGTTGGAGTTTGGCATCACGTCGCAACCAAGCCCGCTCAAAAAATCTCGCAGCTCCTCGAAGATCGCGCGGTTTTTGTGCGTGATTATGACGTTGTAGTCGTATTTTTTGGCGCTAAAATCCTGCGCCTGCGCGAAGTAGCCCAGCACGGCATCCATTTTAATAAACGTCCCGCGCCCGTCGCTGCCTAACACCGGATGCGTGCCTAGCAGGGCGAGGTGCGCTTGCGCGGAGTTTAGATACTCGTCCTCGGTGTCGCTCACGCTCTCTAAAGCGCTTTTGATCGCGTAGGTCTGCGGATCTCTGAGCTGCTTATCGATACCTACTCGCACGTCGAGCTTGACAGAGCTCATATTTTTTCTAAGCTCTTTGGTGCTAAATTCCACGCTCACGCAGATCGGCTCGGCGATGTTTTGTAAAAAAAACTCGCACGCATCGAAGACCGCGCTAGTGAGATTTAGCACCTCGCCGCCGTAAATGCGCGGTAGCTGCGGCGGGAAGCTAAGATAGAGCGTGCTATCGTATTTCGTGCACTCCTCAAATAAAATTTCGCTTTGGAATTTTAAAATTTTTAAAATATCGATCTGCGCGACATCCTCGCGTCTAGGCACGACGGGGCTATTTTTTTTGGCTTTGGGTGTGGCGGAGAAAATTTTACCGTTTGCGGCAGGCTTTTTAGAAAAGAGCTTTTTCGCCGCGAGCCACGCGATCGCTGCTATCAGCGCCAGCGCGCCTAAAACCACGGCCTTCATAGCAGCAGCATCCCGTCGCCGTAGGAGTAGAAGCGGTATCTTTGTTCCACTGCGATGCGGTAGAGCTCAAGCGTGCGCTCAAGGCCGATGAAACTCGCTACGAGCATTATCAGCGTGGATTTGGGTAGGTGAAAGTTCGTAAGCAAAAAATTCTGTCTTATCGGTGGATTGCCCGGGTGCAAAAACAGCTCGCAGATCCCGCTGCTTTGCCCATTGCGTGCAAAATTTTCGATCGTTCTCGTCACCGTCGTACCCACGCCTAAAATTTTTCGCTCGCTTTTTAAAATTTGCGCGGTCTGCGGCGGGATAGAGTAGAGCTCGCCGTGCATCTTATGATCGCGCAAATCCGCTACCTCCACGGGCTTGAAGGTGCCTGCGCCTACGTGCAGCGTGATGAAGTGGATATCGTGATTTCGGCGCAAATCCGCAATCATCTCGCTATCAAAGTGCAAGCTTGCGGTGGGTGCGGCGACGGCGCCTTGCTCGCGCGCGAAGATGCTTTGGTACCAGCTCGCGTCCTGCTTGGTATCGGCGCGCTTGATATACGGTGGCAGCGGCACGTGGCCGATACGTTCGCAAATTTCAAAAACATCGTGGGTGTTTAAAGCTTTGCCGCTGCGCTCAAACTGAACGATGCGAAGCCCGTCATCCATCAGCTCGCAAACGCGCGCGTTAAGACCGCTTTGAAATTTTAATTCGCTGCCCGCTTTGACGCTGCCGCGAATATAGGCGCTAAATTTATCGCCCGCAAGCGGCGAGTTTAGCAGAAGCTCGATCTTGCCGCCGCTATTTTTATGACCGAAAAGGCGCGCCTTAATCACCCGCGTGTCGTTGAAAATAATATCGCAGGGCGGCAGAGCGTCCGCCAGATCGCCGAAGTGCGCGTGAGTGATCTGCTCTTTGGCGCGGTCATAGATCAGCAGTCGCGCGCTTTGTTTGGGCATCGCGGGCGCGCTTGCGATGAGCTCGCTAGGAAGTTCGTAATCGTAGTTGTCAACTAAATTTAGATCCGCCATCTCACGCCTGCGCTACGTCCGTGGAATTTTCGCTTTCGTCATCTTCCTGCTTATACGGATTTATCATTTTGGCGATGAAGATTGAGAGCAGATAAAGCGCAATTAGCGGAGTTGCGAGCATAAACTGACTAAGTACGTCGGGCGGCGTCATCACCGCTGCAAAGATGAAAATAATGACGATCGCGTAGCGAAAAAAATCGCTCAGGCTTTTATTAGTTACAAGCCCGATCTTAGCGAGGAAAAAGGTTACTACAGGAAGCTCGAAGCTGATGCCAAATGCGACGACGAGCTTAGCGAAAAAGCCTACATATTCGCCGATTGTAGGCATCGCAGTAAATTGCTTGGCGCCAAAATTTACCAAGAAATTAAACGCGACGGGGATTACGAAAAAATAGCAAAACGCCGCGCCTAAAAAGAACATAATGCTCGCGCCGCTAACGAAGGGGATGACGTATTTTTTCTCGTTGTCGTAAAGCCCGGGCGCTACGAAAAGCCACGCCTGCCAGAAAATTATCGGCATCGCTAGAAGCAGCGAGGTGAAAAACGATACCTTCATCGCGGTAAAAAACGTTTCGCCAAGCTGGGTAAAGATGATCTCACTGCCCTTAGGAAGCACGCGCACTAGCGGGCGGGTCATAAAGCCTAAAATATCTTCCCAAAAGCCGAAGCACGCGATAAAAAGGACGATGACGGAAAGCACGGAGATAAGCAGGCGCTTGCGAAGCTCGGCTAGATGGGGTTTTAGCTCTTCAAACATTAAATTTCTCTCTCATTATGATTTTTGCGTATCGTTATTTTGCGCGGAATTTTGCATAGAATTTTGCGCATCGCCGTTTAAATTTGCATTCAAATTTTGCGCGGCGCTTTTCGCTTCACCGCTTGCTTTCGTATTTTGTACGGAATTTCCTGCACTGTCGCCCGTGCTCGGCATAAAATTTTCGCCTTTGTTTCCAGCGCCAGAATTCGCGCTTTTGCTTTCAACGTCGGAATTCATTGCGCCGAGGGCGGAGCCTTGCGCAGAGTTCGCGGTGCCAGCGGAGCTTTGCGCGGAATTTTCGCCACTCGAATTTGACTTTAAATTTGCCGTCTCATTTTGTTTTTGTGCCGAGACTTTCGCGGAGTTTAACGCGTCTTTGGCGGCGTCCGAGCTAAGCGTTTCTTTAAACGAGCTTTCCGCGTCTTTTAGCCCCGCATTTAGCGTCTCTTTGACCGAGTCGATACCGCCTTTGATCTCGTCGAGCTCCTCAAACGTGAGCTTTTTGCGCACCCCCTCGCTTGCTTGCGTGATGCTCTCTTTATATTTTTTGGCGTCCTCTTTGAGCTCGGCGATGCGAAGCTCCTGATCGAAGCTCGATTTTGCGTCGTTGATGGTTTTTTTGATGACTTTGAAGTATTTCGCGAGCTCGACCAGGACTTTCGGAAGCTTTTCGGGCCCCAGCACGATTATCGCGATGATTAAAATGACCGTAATTTCAGGCATACTGATACCAAACATAAAATTTCCTAACGTAAAAAGTGGCGTATTTTAACTAAAATTTCATTAATCTTAAATTTAGCGCCCGCGGCGGCTTTCTTGCGTAATAAAAAGCACAATCTCGTCGGCGAGCAAAAAGTTGGGATTATAAAATTTACCCTCGGCAAATTTCAGCTTTTTTTCGCGTATGAGCAGCTGCGCGTTGCTTAGCTCTGCAGCGTCTAAAATTTGCGCCTCAAACCCCAAAACGCAGCGCAGCCCGAGAAATATGCGCTCAAGCTTTTTATCCTGCGCGCTTAGAACTTCGCGCTGTTTTTGTAGCGGATCTGCAATGTAATCTCGCAAATTTTTAGGCGAGCTAAGGCGCACCTGCCCGCTTGTGCCCACGGCAAACGCTCCAAACCCGGCGTAATCCTCACCGCGCCAGTAGGCGAGATTGTGCTTACAGCGCAGTCCGCGCGCGGCAAAATTTGAAATTTCATACTGGCTAAAGCCGCTATCCGCCGCAAGAGCAAAGAGAAATTTAGCTAGAGTCGCGCTTTCTTTTTTAAAGCTTTCGCGGCCGAAAAAGGGCGTGTTTTCCTCAAGACTTAGCGCATAGGCGCTTAGATGCGGCACTTCGCAGCGCGCAAGCTCAGCCATTTCAAATTTTAAATTCCTTTTATCGTCAAATTTGCTCGCGTAAATGAGGTCTAAATTTATATTATCAAAGCCCGCCGTTTTGGCATTTTGCACCGCCAGAAAAATCTGCGCCGCACTGTGCGCGCGGCCGAGGAACTTTAGCTTGGCGTCGTTGAAGCTCTGCGCGCCGAAGCTGATGCGGTTTACGCCGAGACCGCGCATCGCCCTAAGCCAAGCGGGGCTGGCGGAGTTTGGGTTGGCTTCAGAACTGATTTCGGCTTTGGCGGCAAAACGCGGCGCGAGCAGCGCAAAAATTTCGTCGTAAAGCCCTGCATCCACGGCGCTTGGCGTACCTCCTCCGATAAAAAGCGTCGAAATTTGCGCGTGCGGATTTTTCGTCAAAAAGTCGCGCACCTCAAACTCAAGCGCGCGAAAGTAGCTTTTTACGAGGCTAAACTTATCGCTGAAGGAGCCAAAGGCGCAATACGGGCATTTGGAGGTGCAAAACGGCACGTGGATGTAGATGTGCAAGGTCGGTCCTATGGGCTAAATTTACGTCGCAAAATTTAGCGAATTAATTTGAAAATTTATATAAATTTTAAGCCTCTTAACGCAAATTTTAATATTTTTAGGTAGAATTTTGAGAAATTTTTTGTGAGAAAACGAGATGGAAAAAGAGAAAAATTACAGACCGAATGTCGCTGCAATCGTACTTTCGCCCTCGTATCCGTTTAATTGCGAAATTTTAATCGCGCAACGAAGCGACATCAAAGGCGCTTGGCAGTTTCCTCAAGGTGGTATCGACGATGGTGAGACGCCTAAGATGGCGATCCGCAGAGAGCTAGGCGAGGAGATCGGAACAAGCAAAGTCGATATCATCGCTGAGTGCCCGAAGTGGCTCAGCTACGACTTTCCCGATGGGGTAGCTCAAAAGATGCGCCCATACGACGGGCAAATTCAAAGGTATTTTTTGGTGAGATTGCGAAGCTTAGCCGATATAAACATCAATACTAAACTTCCGGAGTTCGACGCATTTAAATTCGTAGGCGCAAATGAGGTTTTAAGGCACGTAAATCACTTCAAAAAGCCGATTTACGCGACGGTTTTAAAATATTTTAAGGAGGAGGGTTACATTTAATGCTGATCGTTCAAAAATACGGCGGTACGAGCGTCGGCACGCTAGAGCGGATCGAGGCGGTCGCGCAGCGCGTGATAAAGACTAAAAACGAAGGACACGATGTCGCGGTAATCGTATCTGCGATGAGCGGCGTTACCAATCAGCTCATCGAGCAGGCGGAATTTTTTACTAAAACTCCCGTAGGCAGAGAGATGGACGTGCTGCTAAGCTCGGGCGAGCGCGTCACGAGTGCACTTTTAGCTATCGCGCTAAATGCCAAGGGCTATGCTGCGATCGCATTTAGCGGGCGTGGTGCGGGCATCGTGACGGATAATTTTCACACCAAAGCTCGCATCGTCTCGATCGATCCAAAAAGCATGCAAGAGGCGCTAAAGCAGGGCAAAATCGTCGTCGTCGCGGGCTTTCAGGGTATCAGCACCGCAGGCGAAGTAACTACGCTCGGGCGAGGCGGAAGCGATCTTAGCGCAGTCGCCGTCGCAGGAGCGCTGAATGCCGATCTGTGCGAAATTTACACCGACGTAGACGGCGTATATACGACCGATCCGCGCATTGAGCCAAAAGCCAAAAAGCTTGATCGCATCAGCTACGACGAGATGCTTGAGCTTGCGAGCTTGGGGGCGAAGGTTTTACAAAATCGAAGCGTCGAGCTTGCGAAGAAATTAAACGTAAATTTGGTGACGCGAAGCAGTTTTAACGATCATGAAGGAACACTCATAACAGGAGAAGAAAAGATGGAAGATGCGGTAATTAGCGGCATTGCACTGGATAAAAATCAAGCAAGAATTACGATTAGAAACGTAGAGGATCGCCCCGGCGTCGCGGCTGAAATTTTCTCCGCGCTTGCGAGCAAGGAGATCAACGTCGATATGATCGTGCAAAATATCGGACGAAACGGCGAGACTAATTTGGGCTTTACCGTGCCGCAAAACGAGCTAGAAACGGCCTATAAGGTAATGAAAGAGGTAAATCCAAATCCGAATTCCATCATCGAATCGGATGCTGATATCGTAAAGGTTTCTTTGGTAGGCGTTGGTATGAAAAGCCACAGCGGCATAGCCAGCAAGGCGTTTAAGACGCTTGCGGACGAAGGGATAAATATCCAGATGATCTCCACGAGCGAGATTAAAATTTCGATGATCGTAGAGGCCAAATACGGCGAGCTTGCCGTGCGCGCGCTGCATAAAGCCTACGATTTGGATAAATAATGCAGGATCTGCACACTTGGAGCGTCACGGCGATGCGCTCTGAGCCAGGACTTGAGTGGCTCGAGGATCGCAAGGAGGACTGGACGCCGCTTTTAGCATCAAAGCTGAAATTCCTCCATGACGGCTTTGCTTTCATCGTCATCTGCGACGATGAGCGAAGCTGGTTTAGCGAATACATCATCAAAAAGATCAACTCCTCTACCAACTCCCGCCCGCTGTTGCCGTTTTTTTCGCTGCGTTCGCTCTACCGCGGCGGCGTAAATAGCCTGGAGGACGCGCTGCTGCTAAACGATATGCTAAGCCTCGCGTTTGCCAACGGCTTTATATATTTTTACATCGGCAACGGCAACCATCCGTTAGCCAAAATCGCCAAAAGCCACGAGGACAGCTATTTGTGGCTCATCGACGAGAGGCTGCAAAACAGCTTCTACATGAGCGAGAGCGATCCGAGCCTGGATCTCAAACTGATCCAACTTTTTAAAATTTTAGACAAAAGCATTGACGCCGTGCTTTTTGACGAAGTGGTGCTTTGAAAATCATAAATCAGATCGTTTTAACGAACGATTATGAGGGCTTTAAAGATAAAATTTTAGCCGAAATTCCGCGCAAAAATTTAAGGTTTTTCGAAAGCGTCGAGCTTAAGATCGACGAGGCGCGAAAGATCATTGACGAAGCCTACGTCGCCGAGCGCGAGGATAAGATCATCGTCATCGCTGCTACAAAATTCGGCGAGGAGGCGCAAAACGCTCTGCTTAAAATTTTAGAGGAGCCGCCTAAAAATACGGTGTTTTTCCTGATCACCCCCTTCATCAACGCCCTGCTGCCCACCATCCGCTCGCGCCTCGTGGTGCAAAACCTCTGCGTGCGAAAGCCCAGATACCGCGCCGGGTTAAATTTAACCAGACTCAGCCTAAAGGAAGCGGTGGAGTTTATCGACGCGCAGATCGCGCTGGAGCGCAAGGGCGAGCTGGACAAAACGGCGCTAAAAGCGCTCATCGGCGAGATCGCGCTAGAGTGCTTCGAGGCAGGCGTTAGGCTAAGCGGCGATGAGCTTCAGCGAATAGATCGCTTAAGCTACCTCGCCGAGCATAACGCCAAAGCCCACGCCGTGCTTACTCCGCTGCTGTTGATGATCGAGGAGAAAAGATGAAAATTTATAAAATTTCAAACGAGGCCGATTTCGCGCTGATTTGCGAGCGCATCGGCGTGCGAAATGCGGGACGGGCGATAATGCAGAAAAAATCGCGCCTAAACTTTTTCTATCTAAAAAATTTGCGAGCGCCCGCGGCGAATATTTTAAAACAAGACGCCCTTAGCATCGGTGCCGAGCTTGCGTGCAACGAAGGAGTGATCCTAGGGCGCGACGATACGGACGCGGTTTTGATCGCAAACGATCGCCAAATCGAAGTTTTGGCGCAGAAGGAAGCTCTGCAGGATTTTGGGCTAAAAGAGCTCGCGAAATTTCTAAGCGAGAAATTTGCTAAGCCGCAAAGCTGCGAAATAATGGGCGTAGTAAACATCAACTCTGATAGCTTCAACCCCGCAAGTCGCGCGGCAAGCTTAAAAGAGGCGACCAATAAGATCGAAAAGATGATTGAGCAGGGTGCCGCTATCATCGATATCGGCGGCGTGAGCTCGCGCCCGGGCAGCCAGTACTGCGGCAGGGATGAGGAGTTTGCGCGCATAAAGGATGTGCTGGGCGAAATTTATCGCCTGCGTCTGCATGAAAAGGCTAAATTTAGCCTCGATAGCTTCGATGAGTATTGTTTGGAATTTGCGCTAGATCGGGGCTTTAGTATCATTAACGACATCAGCGCGAACCTCGCTCTTGCCCCGCTTGCGCTTCGCTACGACGCCGCTTACGTGCTGATGCACATGCAGGGAAAGCCGCAAAATATGCAGCTTGCGCCCAAATATGACGATCTGATGGGCGAGATCGATGAATTTTTTACGCAAAATTTGCAGCAGCTGCGAAGCGAGGGGCTTAAAAAGATCATCCTTGACGTGGGCATCGGCTTTGGCAAGACCGCCGAGCAAAATTTAGTGCTGATTAAAAATTTGCAGCATTTTTTGCACTTTGGCTGCCCGCTGCTCGTGGGCGCGAGCAGAAAGAGCGTTATCGATTTTTACAGCCCCTCTGCGGTCGAGGATAGGCTCGCAGGCTCGCTGTATCTGCATCAGATCGCCGCTTTAAACGGCGCCGCGATTATCCGTACGCACGATGTTTTCGAACACGCTCAAATGCTGCGGCTAATGCGCGCGATGGATGCCGCTGCGGTAAAATTTTAAAATTTTGCGGAATTTTCACGAAATTCCATATTTTTCACGAGATTTTTGTAAATTTGCCTTATGCGGAATTTTAAAATTCCTCAAGGAAATATTTTAATTCTTTTAAAATTTTGCGAAAGAGCTTTTGCGGAATTTCATCCATATTTTATTTTGCTTCTAAGCTTTCGTGCGCTTGCTCGTCGAAACTTATAAAAATTTATAGAATTTCGCTCGATTTATGAGGCGCGTTAAAACAGCGAAGTAAAGCGGGATAAATTCTAGCGACGATTGCACGGATTATTTGCTGCGCGAGCCGAATTATTTCATTTTTGGGCGAAACGAGCGCTTTACGTCAAAGCCCTTGCTAGCGATTTTTATATCATTTAGTATCGTGCCTGCCGGAGCGGAGGCATCCTTTTTGGCGGATAAAAACTCGACTAAGCTTTGCCAGACAAAGTCCGCATCCAGATAAAACCCCATCGCGTTAAGCCGTGGATCTATCGCCGCGGTGTGAATGTTCTGTGTGAGCTTAAAAAATACGATGGGTGCGTTTAAAATTTCATCTTTGCTTATATCGCCGCGAACAATATTTTTTAGCGTCGTTTTGCGGTCGCCCTCTAGCGCCACGAGCTGCAGAGAATTTCTTCGCGCGTAGCCTGCTCGCCGATCATCTTGCTTAGCCATGAGACGATATGGGCACGAAATCCATCGCTAAAGCTCAAAGTCCTGTCCTTCTGATACTGCCTTCTTAGCTCCGTCTCGTCAAGCTCTAGGCTTGTGTAAATTTTATCCTGAGAGGCGAAAATATGGACTAAATTTTTGCCGATGAAAATCACGGGGTGAAGCAGACGCGGCAGTTTATTTACGTCCGTTTTGCTCCAGTTTATAAATTTACCGCGGATAAAGCGGTACCCGCTAAGCTTCCTTTCAAAGACCTTTTTATCGCCCTCGTCAAGCCTCCATAGCTCGTCCGCATCGACTAGAGTAGAGTTTCTGCGGTCATAGACCAAAGTCTCGTCAAGCCCGTATTTTGACACCATAAAATCGTAATTATCTTTAAATTTCGAGATAATTTTCATGTTTGTTTCCTAAAATTTTATCTTTCAAAAGCTTCCTAATCGGCGTGCTTTGCACTGAAACCGAAGCAAAATTTTATCGCTGCAAATTTGCGCTGCGAACCTCGCAAATTTTACTAAAATTTACTGCTAAATCGCTAAAATTTATATCGTAAGCCCACGGCTCGCTCAATTTTACCGCGTGCCGGCAAAATGGTAAAACCGAACGAAAAGCGTGCGGTGCGGCAAATTTTAAATTTATTTTACGCGGCGGCGTAGAGTTTTAAAATTTATTTTCTGCGATGGCGCAAAATTTTAAATTTATCTGCCGCAAAAACAGAGGCCGCTACCGCTTAAAGTCGTGGATTTGTATATTCGCGCCGTATTTTTTGCAAAGCTCGCTTACTTTTTCTTTCAGCCTTTCCTCGTCGTAGCAGATGAGATCGATATATGCATGCCTTTGTCCCGTGGCACCGCCGATTATTTCCAGAAACGAGCCGCAGCTCTCCAGCTCCTCGTCCTCGATTTTATTTCGCAGATCAAAGCCCGCCTGCATGTCGCCGCCGTTACCTATGCTAAGAAAACAAAATTTAATGCCGAGCTCAAAGGCTTCGTTATAGATGTCGCGCTTGCCGCCTAGGTACTCGCCTATGAGATTTCGCAGGCAGGTGGTGCCCACGATCACGTCCTCGCGCACCTCGCTGCCGCGCGGCTGCATCTCATAGCTGAAAAAATTCTTTAGCGGTTCGCGCGCGGCTTTTTCGCCGAATTTCTCATCGATCAGATCGGCAAATTCGCTTAGCGGCACGCCGTTTTCCTGCGGCTTATCGAGCACCTCAAGCATGCCCAAAGTGTTAATGACTGCCGTCTCGCCGATGATGTTATCAAGTAGGATGAAGCTCAGATTGCCCGCTTTGCCCTCGTCCTGCGCGAGCAGAGCCGCTAAGTTTTCGTTGTAAATTTTAATATCCACGTCGCTTTCGTTGAACTGCGCGTAGATCATCGACTCCTCGGCGCTTACGCGCGTGCCGTACATCTCAAGTCCGCCGATACCTCGCGGCGCACGCGGCTTTCCGAGCGTGCAGCGCATTTTGGATTCGAGCTGCTTAGGCATAGCGTTTTTGATAAAGCTTAGCCAAAATAATCGGTGTCTCATACCCTCGGGAGTCAGCACCAAATCAAGCTTATCGCCCACGAGTCCCGTCATAAAATAAGGCTCGGCAAGGCAGATACGAAGCTTCTCATCGGTCTTTCGCATCGCCTTTTCAAACTCCTCTGCCGCCAGATCGGCCTTGATCTCATCTATCACGCCGCTAAATTCCGCCCAAAATTTATCCACTCTGCCTGCGAACGTGCTCGGCTCCTGCGCTTTCTCAGCCTTTTTACCAAAACCGAATAATCCCATATTCTCTCCTTAAATCAAATTTTACTCACATTATAGCTAATTTTTTGCGCAGGCTCAGGGCGCAAATTTTAAAAACCCCGCCCTCACGTGCACTGAAAGCAGCCGCCCAAAACCTCGCATTTCTCGCAAATCTGCACGTATATGACCCCCTCACCCTGCACCAGCTCGCCGAATGGGATCTGCGCTAGATGCTTCATCGTCCCGCCGCAGCTAGGGCAGCTCAGATACGCGGCGTCCTGCACCCACTGCGGATAGCCGCCCACGGTCACGTCAAGCTCGCTAAAGCAGCCGTAAAATGGCGATACTTCGCCGCTTAGCTTAAATTTAATACCGCTCAGCCGCGTCATATCATGCTGCAAAAAGCAGCTTTTCTCCATCCCTTCGCCCTCGCATTGCATCTGCAGCTCGCCGTCCGCGCCGCATTTGCAAAAATACATTACCGAGCCGACGCAGGTCGGGCAGCAGTGAAAGATCGCGTCGTGCTTTAAATTTAGAAACGCAAGCCGCGGCTCATCGGCCTTAAGGCGCAGCATATCGAGCATCTCGCAGCCGCAAAACTCGCACTTTTGCCCCGTAGGCCTGCCGATCTGCACGGGCTCATCCGCGTTTTGGTTTGCGCATTCGCGAGCGTTTTTTACATTTTCGCTTAAATTTAAACCGCTGCTAGCGTCTTTTTGCGCGTCTGATTTGAAATTCGCGCGCTCGTTCCGCAAGCTCGCGTTTGCGTCTTCGTCCATGCTTGCGTGAGCACTCTGCGTGCCCGCGTGCAAATTTGAAATTCTATCCGCGCCGATTTGCGCATTTTGTTCGCAATTTTCGCCGTCTGCGCCGCCTTTGAAATTTGAAATTTTACTCGCGCTTTCATCTCCGCGCTCGCTCGCTCGCTCGCTGTTTTTCTCCGCGCCGTCTCTCGCGCGCACTACCGCGAGGCACTTATCAAAAACGAGCGATTTTCGCTCGCCCATCCGATCAAAGCTCCAGCCGCCGATTTGCGCGTAAATTTCAGTGCCTGCGTATAGCTTTTGGCGCCACGGTCTTGGGTTTTGATACAGCTCGTAAAAAAGCTGCGTCGTCTGCTCGTCGCCCTGCCACGCAAGCGCGCACAGTAGGTCGTTTAGAGTGTTTTTGGCATTGTCCTGTAGCGAGTCTAGTTTTGCTATGAGCGCGTCTCTTACGTCCTTAGGCGCACCGAAGTAGAGTTCGGGCGGATAGTAGATCTGCTTCGCCGCCGCAGCTCGCGCGATCCTTGGATCGTGGATATCCAGCAGGCTAAAAAGCGCCCAAAAATCGTTGTAAATCTCATCCCATTTTTCGATCTCATCGATTCGCTCCGCGATTTTTAGAATCATCGCCTCCACTTCGTCCGCGCTTAGGTTTAAAATCTCCTCTCGCCTCTGTCTTTGGCTGCATGAGTGGCAGATGCCGTCGAAATAGATCGTGTTTTCGCCGCATTTTGGGCATAGATGGGCTTTGCTTTGCATTTTATCTCCTTAAATTTGGATTTAAATTTCGTCAAATTTTAGCTAAATTTTACTATTTTGTGGCGATAAAGCGCGGTTTAGAATTTATGTCGCATTGAACGAGAGGCTTTATAATACACCTAAATGCGTCATTTACAAATGGAATTCAAGCTGAAAGAGATGTGAATTTTAAATTACAATAGAAGTAGGGTGGGTTTGCGAGATCAAGTGGAATTCATCTTCGAAAAGACAAATTCCACTTTTGTGCGCTTAGGCGCAAATCACTTTTCAATGTGATGTTTGACTAGATACTCGATGATATTTACCGCATTATCGATGCCGCAATACGATGTGTCGATGCAGATATTGTAGTTTGCGGACGCGCCCCAGACTTGGTTGGTGTAGTATTGATGAAAGCTCATCCTGCCTGCGTCGCTGTTTTCCATATACTCTCGCGCGTCGGTGTGACCCTCTTTTTCCAATCTAGCGAGCTTAAACTCATCGCTCGCGCGTAAAAATACCGTCAGCAGATCCGGATGTCCGCGCAAGAAAAACCCCGCGCAGCGCCCAAGCACTATAACGTTGCCGCCCGAGACGATCTTTTCGTAGATTGCTACGATGCGATCGCGCTTTTGCTCATTGGCTAGCTCGTTGTGCGATATTGCCTGAAGTAGCGTATTTACGGGCATTTCGTTGTAGAACTCATACATCTGCTCGAAGCAGCCAAGCTCGTCTGCTTTGCGGAGCAGATCCGCCTTGGCTAGATAGGTGTAGCCTAAGCGCTCGGCTAGTTTGCGCGCGGTTTCGCGCCCGCCTGCGCCCGTTTGTCTAGCGATCGAGATTATCATATTTTCTCCTTAGATGAAATGTGCAAAAATACCGGCACCGATGACGGTAAGAAGTCCCGTAACTGCCATTGCTAAAGACGCCATCGCGCCCTCTACGTCACCGATCTCAAGAGCGCGCGCCGTTCCCATCGCGTGGCTCGCGCAGCCTAGGGCGATACCTTTTGCCATCGCCTTTTTGATGCCAAAAATTTTAAGTAGTGCCTCGCCAAATACGCTACCGATGATGCCCGTAGCGATGATGCAGGCCACCGTTAGTGTCACGATGCCGCCTAAGCTTTCGCTGATACCCATACCGATCGGCGCCGTGACGGATTTCGGTAGTAGCGTGACATACATTGTGTGATTTAGCCCAAATATCACCGACATCGCGTAGATGCTGCCTAGCCCTGCGATCATACCCGAAATCAGTCCTGCAAAAATAGCTAAAAAATTACTTCGCAAAAGCGCCAGCTGCTCGTATAGCGGCACAGCTAGACAGACGGTAATCGGCGTTAAGAAAAAGCTAATGTGCGAGGCGCTCGCGTTAAATTTCTCGTATGGAATTTTAAAGATTAAAAGCACGCAGACGGTAAGCACGATACCGATTAGAAGCGGGTTGAAAATAGTTAGCTTAAAGCGCTTTTTTAGATAAAGTCCCAGCTCAAACGAGCCTAGGCACAAAAATACGCCGAAAAAAGCGGAGTTCATTAAAATTTCTCTCATTTTTTGTCGTCTCCGGATAAAATTTCGCGCTCCAGCTTCGCATCCACGCCCTTTGTATTCACGCCGTCTTGTTCGTGCGCGGCTTCGTAAAGCCTGCGCTTAACGCGGGCGAGGGCGATTTTATAAAAGATCTGCGTTACTGCGCCACTTGCACCGATGACTACTACCGTAGAGACTGCCGTAATCGCGATGATTGCGAAAAGATGCTGGCGTAGCGCGTCGCCTGCGATGATGATCGCAGCGCCCGCCGGGATAAAGATCACCGGCATAATCTGCATAAAAAACGACACGGTTTCTCTGATCTGTGATACTTTGATGAGTTTGAAGATCAGGGCTAAAAGCATAATGACTAGCCCATAGATGCTAGCGGGGATTGGCACAGGCACGAGCGCCGCCAAAATCTCCGCAACAAAAGATATTCCTAAAATCACACTAAATTGGATTAAGTAGTTCAAAGCTTACCTCGGATTAAAATTTAGCGCTAAATTTAGCACTTTGCAGTTAAAATAGATATTAATCTTGCGGATTTTGGGCGAAATTTTGCGGCAAAATTTAAAATTTTGATCGCAAGCAGGAGTGAGATTTCACTTCTAAAATTTCAAATTTTAATCGCTAATTTATCGCCGCTTGAGTGAATTTTGATTGGAATTTAAAATTTGGAGCCGCCGATTAAGCTATCTGCGAGCCAGCTGCGTGAATGAAATTTTATACACAATTCTACGCCGAACTCTGCTCCCAACTTCACGGCGCAAAAACACATCGCGTGGAGTAGCCAGGCGCACATTGGGTAGTACGAGTCGTGTGGAAGCTGTGTGAGCTGATGCAATCGTGCGGTAAATTTTAAAATTCCTGCGAGAGAGCGTTTAAATTTGAGTTAAATTTCGGCGAATAAACAAGCGCGCTTAATTTTAAAGAACGGGCAGGCGAGTGCTTAAATTACGAAGTTCGCGCCGCTCGAGTTTAAATTTCACGATCCGCGTCTCGCGGATATGGGTGCTGTCGCTACTAAATTTTACGGCGCCGTTAAAATTTAATACCGCGTAAGACACGCCGCTAGCAAATTTTGCGGCGGGCGCGGTCGTATGAGCGACGGCTCGTTTTAGCTGGCTCGAAATCCACGTGTAGCAAATGACAAGTGCGGCGCGAATGCCATGCGCAGCGTATTTTAAAGGCTGGGAGCGGCCGCGGCTCGCAGTACGATCAGCGTCGCAGTGCAAAGCCGAATTAAATAAAATTTCAAAAACCGATTTAGCGCCGCCGCTCGAGCAAAAAGCACAGGCAAATCCCGCGCAAAGCTTAGCCTAGCTCGATTTTAACGCTTAGCACCTTGCAGACTAGATCGAAAATTTCGATATCGACGTTGGGCGCGTATTCGTCCAAAACCGTGTAAACTTCGGCGCGCATATCCTCGTCATGGCCCGGGTGCGAGCGCGAATACAGCTCGTCCGTGCGCCGCACGAGCGCGAGATTGTCGATATCTCGCTCGCGCATCGCCTGCTTGAGCCGCTTTGAAATTTGCCATTTGAAACTTTGCATTTTCTCTCCTTTAAATTTTATTTCAGCGTTTAAAACCAAAGCCTGGATTTTGCACCATGGCAGTAAAGCTTGCCTGCGAGCTTTGGCGGCGGCAATTTTTTTCTCAAGCTTTGATAGCAATAAATCTTATCTTTGAGTTTCGATGACGCTAAATCTTGCTCGTAAGCTTTAGCGAATTTATCGCGCCCCGGTTTTAGTGCGCTAGGTTTTGGCCAATCGGGCTTTCGCGCGCCGAGCTCAGTCCGCGTAATTTTATTAAATTTTATGTGAAATTTCATTAAATTTAGTGCAAAATCAACATAGAAATTGCACAAATTTTGTTAAATTCTATGCAAAGTTTTATGCAAAAATTTGGCGCAAAACTTGCGCGAGTTTAGCCTTTGAAATCTCACACTTAAAATCTAACTCGCTAAATTTCATGCAAAAATTACACGAGAGATTTAAGTCGAGCCGTTCGCACGCCTTGCCATGAAATTTAAAATTTCATATGCTCACCCGCCGTGAAATTTCACGCCCGCATGCGTAGTTTATGCAGGCGCAAGTTAAATTTACAGCATCGCGATTAATTGCGCGTCGCTGGATTAAATTTTACGAGCCTTCGCGACGCGCGCCGTGAAAGATTTTGCAAGACTACGCATCGTCGTTTGCTTATAAAATTTTAATTGCACTTCGTGTATGCGCTCCGCGCCGATTGATTGCCGCAAGATTAAAATTTTGCGCACCGCCCTGCGCCGTAAATTTTACGCTGCCATATACAGCGCCATATTACTGCCGCGAGTTTTAGATTGCACTGTGCCGTTGTTGATTTTAAATTTCACGTCGCGCGCTCTTTAAAAATCTAGACCATCAGCCGCGCAGCAGAGCATTTGAAATTTCATGCGAAAGGCGAAGTTTTGCGGTGCATTATGCCGTGCATCGATGTAAGTTAAATTTTATTGCTAACGAGATTAGTTGTACTGCGTACATTATCTGCCGCATTTTGTACAATATGTTAAGCTGCTGCGAAAAGTTCGCATGTCGCATTTACCACGCTCGCCCATGCATGATGCCGCATGTGTACTGATGCGCTACACTAGATAAATTAAAACCGAGTTTGCACTAAATTTTGAACTCAAGTTACCGCCATGTCGTAAATCTGCTGAGATTAAATTTAATGAAAGAATCTCATCTTAATTTAAATCTAGGCGCAAAAGGGTAAAATTTAATAAGACCCCGCGAATTTATTTAAAATTTAGCGAGATCAAATTTGGATTTACGCCGCAGGCACGCTATTTTCGGTGTGCATATCGTCAGAGTCTTTGGGTCTTAAAAACCACTGCTTTGCAAAGATCAGCACGTAGATCGCAGCGCCTATGCCGTAGCTTGCGTATTCGCTAGGGATAAACTCTATAAATTTCGCGCAGATATTAGGCACCAGCATTAGCGGCGTTACTAGCAGCAATAGCAGGCGCTCTAGTGGATTACATTTTGTTACAAACCAGCCTTGTAGCGAGGAGCTGAAGGCAAACATACCCACGATCGCCGTGGCAAAAATCAGCACGATTTGCAGTGGATCGCTGATCCAAACGATGCTCTTTGAATCCATCGGATCGCCGATGCTTTGGATCAAAAGCAGCTTATTGTTGAAGAAAAACGCAAATGGAAGCACCGCGGTACGCAGATCATACACGAAGCCCTGAAGTCCCACGGTTACGGGATTTGCCTTTGCGATACCCGCCGCAGCGTATGCTGCAATACCCACTGGCGGGGTATCGTCGGCTAAAATTCCAAAATAAAATACGAAAAGATGCACTGCGATCGCAGGGATCAAAAAGCCGTTTTTGCCTGCTAGTATCAAAATCACTGGCGCAATCAGGCTTGAAACGACGATATAATTCGCCGTCGTAGGAAGTCCCATGCCCAAAATCAGGCTCATTATCGCAGTCATCAGAAGTATCAGTACTATGCTGTTTCCTGCGACTGCTTCTACGAGCTCTGAAAGAACCTGTCCCAGCCCGGTAAGCGAGATCGAGCCGATGATGATGCCCGCTAGCGCGGTGGCAACGGCTACCGTGACCATATTTTTAGCAGCGCCCACCATAGCCCAAAAAATATCTACGAAACCTACGATAAAATCGGACTTGCCAACCTTTTCGCCAAATATAGTTTTCTTTGCAGGCTCTTGTACGATCATTATTAAAAATAGCACGCAGATCGAGTTAAACGCCGCAGAGATCGCGCTTTCTTTCAGAATCAATAGAGTGAAAAGAAGCACCAAAATCGGTATTATGTAATGAATGCCGCTAAATATAATTTTTAGCTTTGAAACCTTGGCGTAATCGCGGCTGCCGTGAAGCCCCAACTTGCAGCTTTCAAGATGCACGATAAAAAATAACCCCGCATAGCAGACGAAGGCGGGGATCACCGCCGCGATCATTACGTTAGTGTAGCTCATACCTAAAAATTCCGCGATGATAAACGCCGCAGCGCCCATGATAGGCGGCATAAGCTGCCCGTTTACGCCGGCGGCGACCTCGATAGCGCCCGCCTTAGTGGCGGTAAGCCCCGCTTTTTTCATAAGCGGGATCGTAAAGGTACCCACCGTCACGACGTTTGCGGTCGAACTACCGCTTACCATTCCGGTTAGTCCGCTAGCGATTACGCTAGCCTTGGCAGGCCCTCCGCGGAAGCGACCTAAAATCGCAAACGCTACGTTTATAAAATACTGCCCCGCTCCGGCTCGCTCCAAAAGCGCGCCGAATAGCACGAACAGATAAATGAAGCTGGTGCTGACCCCCACTGGTACGCCAAATACGCCCTCTGTAGTTAAAAACATATGCCCTGCAAGCAGTTCAAAGCTTGCGCCGCGATGCGAGATGATATCGGGCATATAAGGACCGAAGTAGCAATACAGAAGAAAGGTAAAAGCGATAATACCAAGCGCTGGTCCCATCATACGACGACCTGCTTCAAAGAGTATGAAAATTCCGATAAACGACGCTACGATATCTCTGGTTAGATAATTTCCCGGGCGCTGCGCTAGCCCGTTAAATTCTATTGCAGGATACAAGATCGCGGCGACTCCGACGATTAATAAAATATAATCGTAAAACGGGATGTAAAAATGTGCCTTAGAGCGCGGGCGAAACGGAAAAAGCGAAAAAATTATAAAAATGGCGAACGCCAAGTGGATTGAGCGCGCGATATTCGTATTTAGCGTAAAATACGCGATGTAAAGCTGAAAGACCGACCACGCGAAGCAGACCAGCGTCACGAGCCAGAAGAGCTTTTTAGAGGTAAATTCTCTACTCTTTACCTCTAAAACCTGCTCGTCGTTTTGTGTAGATTTCTCCATCAACTAGCCTATTTCAGCAGCCCAGCTTCTTTATACACCGCCTCTGCTGCAGGATGAAGTGGCGCACTAAGCCCCTCTAAAAGAGATTCTTTGCTTACCAAATTTAGCGCAGGGTGTAGCTTTTTATACTCGTCAAAATTATCAAGTATCGCCTTAACTACCGCTCTAACCGCTTCGTCGCTTTGGCTAGCGTCAGTTACGAGTACGGCCTTTACGCCGATAGTCTGCGTATCGTGATCTACCCCGTCATACATTTTTGCAGGTATCACGCCTTTGGCAAAATACGGATATTTTTCTAGAATTTTTTTGATATGCTCATCGTCGATGCTGACTAAGTCGATAGGAAGCGAAGTCGCCGCATCAGTGATATTTGCGGTCGGATGTCCTACGACGTAGAAGTATCCGTCGATCTTCTTATCTTTTAGCGCCATAGGGCATTCTTGCGCGGTTAAGACGCCGTGCTGGGCGAGCTTTTTAAGATCAAAGTCGTAGTTTTCAAAAACTATCGTGCTGGTTAGCTCGTTGCCGCTGCCCGGGTTTCCGATATTGATCTTTTTGCCCGCAGCGTCGCCGTAGGCTTTGATACCGCTCTCCTTAGAGACGACGAAAGCCAAAAGCTCCGGATAGATCGAAATTACGGAGCGTAAATTTTTATCCGCCGCGCCTTGGAATTTGCCCGTACCGTTGTATTTATCATAGACGACATCGCTTTGAACGAAGCCGAAATTTAGCTCTTTTTTAAGCACGTTATTGACGTTATACGTCGAGCCGCCCGTCGATTGCACGGAGCATTTCATATTTTTATCCATATTTACCAAGCGGCAAATCGCGCCGCCTACTGGATAATAGGTGCCGGTCATACCGCCGGTGCCGATATTGATGAACTCCTTAGCGCCTGAAACGCTAGCTAGTAAGGCCAAACCGGCCAAAGCAACAGAAAATTTTTTCATCTTTGCTCCTTTTTGAGTTAAAAGTTTGAAAGTATTGCTAAATTTCTATAAAATTCTAATAAAAACAGATCGAATTTCGCGCAAATTTACGATTTTACACATCGTGGTGCAGGTGATTTAATATCAAAGTAGCTCGGCGATCTGCTCTGATATGCGGAATTTTACCGCGATAAAATTCTAAGCTTGAAATCCAAACGCCCGTGGATAAAATTTAACGCTATAAATTTCAAGTCTTAATAACTCACGCTGCTAAGATACAGCCCGTTTGGCGGAAAGGGGATTCTGCTAAGCGCTCGCGAGAAGCTGATCTTACGCCCGCTCTGCACGGATTTTAGGGCGTTTGCGACCATCAGCCGCACCTGCGCTCGCAAAAATCCGTTGGCTTTAAAATTTATCAAGGTTAAATTTCTAAAAGAGTAGGCGCGCGCGACGTAGAGCTCGCGCACGGGGCTTTTTATGTCGCTGCCGCTTTTCATAAACTCGCTAAAATCGTGCTCGCCGACGAAATTTGCAAGCACAGCATTGAGCGCGGCAAGATCTACGCGCGGATAAAACACGCAAAAATCGCTAAGAAAGGGGCTGGGGCGTCCGTGGTTTAAAACGTAGCGATAGCAGCGCGCCACGGCGTCGTAACGCGGATGAAAATCGCGCGGCATCGGGCTGATGTGACGTACAAAAATATAGGGCGCGCAGTGGCGGTTGATGAGCTCTTTTAGACGCGGCAGCTCCCAGTGCACGGTGCATTCGACGCAGCTTACCTGGCGCAGCGCGTGCACCCCTTTATCGGTGCGCGAGCTGCTGATAAGCGGCGCAAAGATCCCCACTCGCCCCAAAGCCGCGCGCAGCACGTCCTCGACGCCGCGCCCGTGAGGCTGAGACTGCGAGCCGCTAAATTTCGAGCCGTCGTAGGAATAGACGAGCTTGAGCTTTACGCGATCGGAGTTTGCACTCGCGGCAAAGGTGCACGCATCTGCGGGGGTATTTGGCGCGGCGCCTATCTTGCCTATGTGCGCAAGCTCGCTCGCTGCTAAGTCGCTTGCAGGCGCGCTTTTGATAATATTTTTAAGTTCGGACGCGCTTGCGAGGGTGTTTGCAGAAATGCCCGCTTTGTGGGCGGCATTTGCCTTGCGGGAGTCTGCGGTGCAGGCGGACGCGGGACGGGTAGTGTAAAATTTGGCGACGGGCGAGATATGGATTTTTAAAGCGTCGTCACTTGCTACATTAGCTTTCGCGGCGTTTGCCGCGCAAATATCCGAAGCAGCGGCATTGGTGGAATTTTTGCAGACGGAATTTAAATCCGCCCCGCGCGCGGTCTTTTTGGTGTGAACGGCGTCCAAATTCCGCTTGGCTCTTTCGTGATTCAAACCACAATCGGGTGCAGTATAGGTAGCCGTATCGCTTGCCGAGCTTGCGAGAGCGGAATTTTTAAAATTTAAAATTTTATCGTTTAAGATCAAAGCCTGCTCGCCGCTTTGCGCTTCATGCTTTAAATTTACGCCACGCAAAATTTCAGACGCACTAGCCTTGCTCGCCGAAATTTTATCCGCTAAATTTCGAGCAGACGAGCTTTTGTTTAAAATTTCGCCGCCGCAAAGCTCAGAGCTTTTTTCAGTACCTCGGGGCAATTTTGATCCTGTAGTAAAGCAGCGATGCGATAAGCGTAACGCCAAATGTCACGGGAAGCGCGATGCTCGGATGTTTGGAGAGTAGCATGATCAGCGCGAAGTAGCTAAAAAGCACGCCGAAAATCCCTGCGTAAACGAAGCCCTTTTCGTAGCGATAGGTCACGATACCGAGGCTTAGCGCAAACAGAAAGCTCGCCAGCGGAAAGAGCGAGACGAGGGTGTAGATGCTAAATTCCTTCCTGCGCTTTTCGCTGCCGCCCATCTCGCTCCAGTATCCGATCACGCCGCCTCCGCCGCGGATATTGCGGTCGCTTTGCGTGCGCAGAGTTAGGCTTTCAAACTCGCTTACGTGCCACTGATCGCCGCCCATCGTGTAAATTTTGCCGTCGTGTAGCATCGCCGAAAAGCTCGCGTTTTCGTTTTTAAACTCGCCGCTGCGCGCTACGATCATCCGCTCATGATCCTGCGAGCCACCTGGATTATACAGCACCAGATCCTTATACAGGGTGCTTGTGCCGTTGTTTTCCTGCGAATCGATAAAAACGAGCCAGTCGGAAAATTTCTGTCCGAATTCGTTGGATTTGATATTTAGCGTCGCGCTAATTTTTTTGTAATCGATGAAATTGTCCTTTAAATTTTCGGCTATCGGCATCATAAAAAGCGAGACGAAAAGCAGCGCCAAGGAACAGAGCGCGGCGCTTATGCCGAAAAACAGCGCGATCTTGCGCGTGGCGTAGCCGATCGTAAATATGACGATGGTTTCGTTCTCTTTAGATAGCCTAAAAAGCGAGATGCTAAGCGCTACAAAAAACGCGATCGGCACCGTAAATATGAGGATGCGCGGCAGCATGAAAAGATAGAGCTTGACTAGCTCTGAAAAATTTATCTCGATAAACGACGTAATGCGCGCGATCTGAAGGAAAAAGACGATCGACATTATGATAAAAAGCGTGCTAAAAAGCGACGCGAAGGAACCAACGAAATTGCTAAATAAATAGCGCTGCACCCTATCCATAAATGACGTCCAAGAGCCTTAAAATTTGATCTTTGAAGATAAAGGTAAGAAGCAGGCCCATCGATAAAAACGGCACGAACGGAAGTTCGTAGCCTCTTTTGTGCGCGATGAGATACGCAGGCAGCGTCAAAATCGCGCCGATGTAGATCGAGATGCCGCCCAGCTTCCAGCCCAAAATCGCCCCCATAACGCCCGCGATAAAAATATCCGCGCTTCCCATCGCTTCGCGCTTTAGCACGAAGGTGACGATGAGGCGTAGCACGAAAAATATCGCCGCGTATCCCGCCGCCGCGCCCACGCCGCTAAGATCAAAATCATACATCAGCGTGTAAGCAAGCGAAAGCGCCGTAACTACGTAAAGAAGGCTCTCCGGTACGGCTTTATACTCAAAATCGATCGCCGAAAGTGCCATAAGCAAGATGAAGCAAAGCCCGAGCACTGCGGCTTTTGCAAGATCGGGCTCGCCGAAATACGCCGCAAGCGCAAGCGCGCCGCCTAAAAGCTCGACAATCGGGTAGCGAATCGAAATTTTGGTTTTGCAAAAGGCGCATTTGCCGCCCAAAAAGAGCCACGAAAGCAGCGGGATATTGTGGTAAAATTTTAAAGCGTGAGAGCATTTCGGGCAGTGCGAAGCGGGGAAATTTACGCTCTGTCCGCGCGGCAGGCGGTAGATCAGGACGTTGCAAAACGAGCCTACGCAGGTGCCGAATACCGCAAAAATCACGCCGTAAACGATATTTAAATCCATCTTTTTCCTTTGGAGCTTTAACTTTTTAAAATTTAATCAAACGCTCTATGGTAGCGAGAAATTTCTTAGTTTTCATTGATTTTTTGCCTCTCGTAAGGGAAAAATTTTACGAAAATCGCCGCCGCGCCTACGCAAAATAAAATGGCTATGAGCCCCGCGATTAGCGGCTTGTCGTATGCCCCATATAATCCGCCGAAAATCAAAAATCCCGCCACCAGTATCACGGCGTCCAAAAGATCGAAGTTCAAAGTATCTACGATCCATAAAAACATAATATATGCGCCTATCCCGCTGCCTGCGGATGCCAAAATCCTCATTTTATCGGGGATGAAAGCAAACGCTAGCATAAAAAACACAAGCAGGCAAATATAGACCGACAGTATAAATTTCTTTGGTTTTTTATACACGCTGCCGCATCTTGGGCATCTTAGAGTTTTCATCGGCTTTTTGGTAAGCTTTTTGCCGCAACCGCATTGTATGTAGTAGCTCATAGCCTTCCTTTCGGTCTTTGCACGAATGCGCGGCGTGATTTTTAAAATTCTGCCGCGTTAAATTTACCGCACCTCGTAACACGGCTCGCGCTAGAGCTTTAAATTTAAAAGGGCGAAATTTAAAATTTCTATAGCGCCGCGCGCCTACATATTAAAATTTTAAATTTTACGGCGCTGCAAATTAAAATCCTGAAATTTTAAAATTTCAAGGTATCGCGAGTGCTCGCGGATTAAATTTTAAAATTTACCGCGTCGCAGGCGATTCTGCAAATTAAAATTTTAAAATTTAAAGCGACCGTTAGAGCGACTGCGCCACAGCTTAAAGGCCGCCGAAGCGGCGCTGTTTGCGGCGGAAATCATCCACTATGCGCGCAAGCTCCTCGCGCGTGAAATCGGGCCACAGCGTCGGCGTAAACGCAAGCTCGGCGTAGCTTGCCTGCCAGAGCAAGAAATTCGACAGCCGCTGCTCGCCGCCGGTGCGCACCAGCAGATCCACGTCGCCGCTGTGCGCGGTATCCAGATGCGCGCCGATGCCCGCTTCGCTTAGTCGCTCGCCGCTTGCAAGCAGCCGCTCGCACGCTCGCACGATCTCGTCGCGCGAGCCGTAGTTGATCGCTAGGTTAAAATTTAGCGCTCGCCCGTTTTGAGTTAAATTTGAAAGATATTCTATCTCGCTTCGCAGATCGCCCTCAAAAGCCGATATATCGCCGATCGGATAGAATTTTATCCCATTTTGGATAAATTTTTCGCGGCGCGAAATTAGGAATTTTTGAAGCAGTTTCATCAAAAATTCCACTTCGCTTTTCGGGCGCTTCCAATTTTCGGTGCTAAAGGCGTAGAGCGTGAGATTTGCGATGCCTTCGTCGATGCAAAACTCGCAGATCTGCTCCACGACTTCCGCGCCCGCTTCGTGCCCGCCGGTGCGCAGCAAACCGCGCTTTTTCGCCCAGCGCCCGTTGCCGTCCATCACAAGAGCGAGATGATTTAGGCTATTCACGGATCAGATTTTTTTCAGCTCAGCCGCGATTTTTAGGGCGACTTCGTCCTTCGGCGCGGTGTCGATTACGACCTGATCGTTTTTCGTGATGAAAGTGACCTTAAGGACGTCGCCGCCGAGCTTGATGATGTCGTCCAGCACGTTTAGGCAGACGGCGTCGAGGTGCTTTTCGTTTAGCATGCGTTTGGCCTCGCCGACGGCGTTTTCGCGGTCGGTTTCGAGTTTAAAGCCCACTTTTTTGATATTTCCGCGCACGGAGCTTAAGATATCCTCGTTTTCGCCCAGGCGTAAATTCCAAATTTCGCCGATCTCCGCTTTTTTCACCTTGTCTTTATAGCGCACCTTCGGCGAGTAATCGCTTACCGCAGCGGCCATTATCAAATATGCGCCGTCTGGGAATTTTGTGCTGTCAAGCGCCGATTTTAGCCCGATAGTGCTTTCAAATTTAACGAGCTTGTATGGTAAATTTTCATATTCGTTGCTAGAGATCAGTGTCACGTCCGCGCCTAGGTAAAACAGCGCATCGGCGAGCGCTTTGGAGGTTTTGCCGCTGGAGAAATTCGTAATGCCGCGCACGCTGTCGATCTTTTCGATCGTCGCTCCTCCGGTGATGATGACGGTTTTATCTTCCCAAAATTTATCGTTGTAAAGCGCGCGCTTTAGCGTCTGCATAATCGCCTCGGTGCTCGCTAGTCCGCCCTTGCCGGTATCTCCGCAAGCTAGGGTTTTTTCTATCGGACCCACAAAATACGCATTGACGCTCGCTTTTAGCATATCGATGCAGTTTTTTGTGATGTTATTTTCAAGCAGCGCGGGGTTCGCAGCGGGCGCGATGACTACCTTGGCATGGGCGAAAGCCGCGTTTAGCACCTCTAAAAATACGTTGTCGCAGACGCCCCACGCGAGCTTGTTTATCGTATTTGCCGTCGCAGGCGCGATCAAAACTAAATCCACCTTGGAATAAGCGATGTGGTTGATGCCCGCCTGCCAGTTTTCGTTGGCTTTGCAAAGCACGGGGTGATCGCACAGCGCCTCGAATGCCTTGTAGCTGACAAACTCCTGCACGCCGTCGCTAAGCGCGACATAGACGTCGAAATTCGACTTTTTCAGAGCGGATAAAATTTCAAACGCTTTGTAAAAACTGATACTCCCGCAAACCGCCAGTAAAACCTTTTTCTTACTCATCTTCGCTCCTAAAAAATTTATGGAAAAACCCATCTTTGTTGATTTGTTTGCTTCGGCTGATCGCCAGCGCGCCGCTTGGAACGTCGCTCGTAACCGTCGTGCCCGCGGCGATTATGACGTCGTCGGCCACCCGCACGGGCGCTACAAGCTGCGTATCCGAGCCAATAAAGACATTTTTGCCGATTATCGTTTTGTATTTTTTCTTGCCGTCGTAGTTGCACGTAATCGTGCCGCAGCCGATATTGCTGCCCTCATCGATCTCGCAATCCCCAAGATAGCTTAAATGCCCCGCCTTGATCTTGTTTACTTTCGCGTTTTTAAGCTCGACGAAATTTCCGATATGGGTGCCTATAACCTCGCATTTTGGGCGCAGATGCGCCATCGGACCGATGTCGGAATTTTTTACGACGCTATCTTCGATGACGCAGCCGCTTTTGATGAGCGAGCTTTCGATCACGCAAGGACCGATGATGCTTACGTTTTCTTGCAGCTCGCACTCGCCGATAAATTTTGCTCTGCTATCGATGTAGATGCTTTGAGGCAGGCGCATCAAAACGCCTTGCTTCATCAAATTTTCTTTGATCTCGTTTTGCATTAAATTTTCGGCGATGCTGAGGGCAAATTTATCGTTTATCCCCATGAAATTTTGCTCGTCCACCCACACGGCGACGCATTTTAAGCCCATATCTTTGGCGATTTTGATCGCGTCGGTGAGGTAGTATTCTTTTTGCGCGTTATCGGGTTTGATCTGCGGCAGAATTTGTTTCAATGCCTCGCTTTTGAAGCAGTAGCAGCCGGCGTTTGCGTCTTTTACCGCCTTTTCTTCCTCGTTTGCGTCCTTTTGCTCGACGATCTTTAAAATTTCGCCGCCGCGGGTGATTACGCGGCCGTATCCGAATGGATCGCGCGCGCTAAAAACGCTTAGATTTACCTCCGCGTCCCCATCGCAGAGTTTGCGAAGTTCGGCGCTTTTGACTAAAGGCATATCGCCGCAGATTATGAGCGTTTTTTTCCCGCGGATTTCGACCTCTTTTAGTCCGCCCGCAGTGCCGGGGAAATGCTCGTGGTCTTGTTTGTAGATTTTAGCGTTTGGGAAGTGCGCTAGAACCGCGCTTTTAACCTCGTCGAATTGATAGTGTAAAATCACGCTCACGTCGTTTGAAATTTCGTAAGCTTTCTTTAGGATGTGGATTATCATCGGCTCGCCGCAAAGCTCGAAAAGAACCTTGGCTTTTTGCGACTTCATCCGAGTGCCCAGCCCTGCGGCAAGAACTATAACCGAAACGTCGTTCATTTTTACCCTTAAATTTCAAAAATCGGATAATTTTAACACATTTAAAATAAATAAAAACCTAAATTTATGCCGCGCGGGCGAAATTTAAATCCCAAATTCAACTAAAATTTTATAAAATTCCGCCTAAATTTTAAAGCTTAGGTGGACGTTTTGAAAAAACTGATTTTGGTTACTTGTATTTGGGCTTTTAGTTTCTCTTTGATAGGCGAGTTTTTGCGCGGCATAGACAGCGCGTATTTGGCGTTTTTGCGCGTATCATTGGCGCTAATTTGCTTCCTGCCGTTTATGAAATTTCGCGGCGTAAATCCAGCCTTGGCGTTTAAAATTTGCGCCGTGGGCGCCGTGCAGATCGGCGTGATGTATATCTTCTACTACCGCAGCTTTGCGTATTTGAAGGTCTATGAAGTGGCGCTTTTTACGATATTTACTCCGTTTTACGTGACGCTGCTTTACGATGCGCTTAAGCTTAGATTTCGCGCGCTATATCTTTTCAGCGTCGCTGTCGCGGTGCTCGGGGCTTTGGTGATAAAATTCGGCGCGATAAATTCCGAGTTTTTGACGGGCTTTTTGCTTGTTCAAGGCGCAAATTTATGCTTCGGGCTCGGACAGAGCGTGTATAAATTTATGCTGGAGCGCCACGGCTTTAGCGAGCAGAAGGAGCTTTTCGGCTACTTTTTCGTCGGAGCTACCGCGGTTACGGCGATTGCTGCGATCGTGCTCGGAGATTTTTCTAAATTTAATCCCAGCTTCTCGCAGGGCGCGGTAATCGTGTATCTGGGCACTGTCGCAAGCGCTCTGGGGTATTTTTTGTGGAACAAAGGCGCGTGCGAGGTCGATAGCGGCGTGCTTGCGATTATGAATAACGCGCTCATCCCCGCAGCGATCGCCGTAAATTTAGTATTTTGGCAAAAGGACGCCGATCTGGCGCGCCTACTTGCGGGCTCGGCGCTGATCTACGTTTCGCTAATTTTGCATAAAAAGATTATGAAATTTTACGCCGTGCGCGAGCAAAGAATTTAGTATTTAACTAAAATTTTATATTTTTACATTAAAATTAGCCCTTATTTTAATTTGAAGTTGGCAAAATGAAAAAAACCTTGAAATTTATCGCCTTTACCCTGCTCATAGTCATTGCGATATACTTCTTATACGGCAAATTTTTTAAGCAAGAAGAGGCGCCGAAGGCCCTTACCACA